>NZ_JBEEQE010000010.1:0-138555 GCF_040137805.1 Pseudarthrobacter sp. B907
TCCCTGGATCCCGGGTTTGCCTTCCAGTATGCGCAACGAGCGGGCAGCCGCAACAGGTGCGGCCTCGATGAGACGGGAACCTAACACCCCGGTAACGCGGCGTTAATCCGCCCGTGCGAGGCTGGTGACTTCGGATTAGCACAGAACCCTTCCTGCACCGCAGATCGCAAGGAGTCTCAGCCGTGAACAGCCAAGAGCACAATCCGTCCGTAAGCCCCGCCCCCACCGGCGGCGGGGCATCGCCCCAAGACCTGAGCAGCGTACACGTCACCCATGTCCGGGAGGACGTGGCGGTGACCGGGCGGTGCGCCAATGTCCACCTGCCCACCGGCCGCACCTGCACGCTGCCGATGCGGCACCCGGGGGCCTGCAGCTTCGTCGGCCCCGAGGAGGCTGAGAGCATCGCGGCGCATTAGGCCTTGCGCCGCCGGCCCAGCCGGGCCGCTGCCCGCTGAGCGCGTCGGGGCTGCTGGGTGCCGCGGGCCTAATCAGTCCCCGTCGAGGCAGAGTACGAAGTCGGGAAAGACGTGCCGTCCCGGGCGTCCGTCCACCACGTCGATGGCCCGCCGGAGGTCCCCCAGCTGCTCCACGGTCATCTGCAGCGGCGGCTCGTCCGGCTGGTAGGTCGTGTACACCGGGTAGTCGACGCCGGGCTCCCCCGCCATCTCGATGTGGCAGCCCAGCACATGGCTGACCGGGCTTTCCGCGCAGAAGCGCACCAGCTTGTCGACGGTACGGACAAAGGCAGGCCAGTCGTGGATGTAGAGCCGGCCGGGGTAGACGGTGTCTCCGGTCAGCAGGAACCCGGTGTACCGGTCGTAGAAAGTGACGGCGGCGCTGTGGTGCCCCGGGCTGGGCCAGCACTGCAGTTCCCGGCCGCCCATGTCGATCCGGGCCGGCGGGCCGCCGTCGTCGTCGGTGAACCCGAAGAACTCCCATGCGCTGCCCCGCTCCGCGTCCACCACCAGCGTGTCGGGACGGCCCGCAAACTGGGCATCGCCCGCAATGTGGTCGCCGTGCGGGTGGGTGTGGAGCACCAACAGCCCGTAGCCCTCCCGCGGGTGGGCGGCCAGCCACGCCTCCACCAGCCCGTCGACCACGCGGCGCAGCGGGAAGAACTCCGCCGGGGCCGTGGCCCCGGTGTCGATCAGCACGGCGCGGGCGTTGCCGAACAGCAGGAACATAAAGGGCGCCTCGTAGTTGACCGCCATGTTCTGGCGCAGCACGAAGCTGTGCTCGTTATAGGCGTGGACCTGGATGTCCGGGTCCGTATTGTGCTTCGCGGACTCCGAGCCGCGGATCCAGGACACGGTGAGCTCACCCGGCCGGGGTACGCCGGAGGTGAAGTCGATCGCTGCGGCGTCGCCCATCGCTACAAGCCCGGCAGGATCTGTTCACGGACCTGCTTCCGGAGGATCTTGCCCAGCATGGAACGCGGCAGGTCCGGGACGGGGACAATCCGGCGCGGGACCTTGTAGCCGGCGAGGTGCTCACGGCAGTAGGCGCGCAGGGCCTCTTCGTCCAGTGCGGTGCCGGGTTCCAGTTCGACGGCGGCCACCACCAGCTCGCCGCCGCGTTCCAGCGGTTTGCCCACGACGGCGGCGTCCCGGACGTCCGGGTGCAGGCGCAGCACGGACTCCACCTCGGTGGGCGAGACGTTGAAGCCGCCGGTGATGATGAGTTCCTTGGCCCGGTCCACCACGGTGGTGAAGCCGTCCTCGTCGACCGTCACCACGTCGCCGGTGCGCAGCCAGCCGTCGGCGGTGAGGGTCTTCGCGGTTTCCTCGGGGTTGTTCCAGTACCCCTGGAAGACCTGCGGGCCCTTGATGAGCAGCTCGCCCGGCTGGCCCTGCGGGACCTCCACGGCGGCGTCGTCGACGTCGACCACTTTCATCAGGGTGGACGGGAACGGCACCCCGATGGTGCCGGTGCGGCGGGTGGGGTGGAAGGGGTTGCCGAGCGCCACCGGGGAGGACTCGGTCATGCCGTAGCCCTCCACGAGCAGGCCGCCGGAGACGGACTCCCAGAGCTCCACCACGTGGTCCGGCAGGTTCATGGCGCCGGAGATGCAGTACTTGCAGGACCGCAGCGAGACACCCTTTTCCTTGGCGGCCATGGCGGTGCGCTCGTAGATCGGCGGGACCGCGCAGTAGACGGTGGCGGGCGATTTCTTCATCGCGGCCAGCACCAGGTCCGGGTCGAACTTGGGGAACAGGACCAGCAGGCCCTGCTTGCGGATGCCGTAGGTCAGGTAGAGCGTCATGCCGAAGGCGTGGAACATCGGCAGGATCGCGTAGAAAATTTCCTTGCGGTACTCGGCGCCGGCCATCCAGGCCTCGCCCTGCAGGGCGTTGGCGTAGAGGTTGAAGTGCGTGAGCATGGCGCCCTTGGGCCGGCCGGTGGTGCCGGAGGTGTACTGGATCGCGGCGAGGTCGGTCACCGCGGGGCGGGGGTGCGCGGGGTCGATCCGGCCGTGGCCGAGGAGTTCCTTCCAGGGCATGGTTCCCGGCGCGGGGGCCGTCAGCGAGGCCCGGGTCTCGCGCAGCTTCCCCACCGGCAGGGACAGGGCGAACCGCTTGGCCGCGGGGAAGGCCTCCAGCAGGTTGACCGAGACCACGTGGTCGATCTCGACGTCGGAGGGGAACTCGCGGATGGCGGCCGCGGCCTTGTCCCAGGCGATCACAACGCGGGCCTGGTGGTCCTCGAACTGGTGGCGGAGTTCGCGGGAGGTGTACAGCGGGTTGTGCTCGACCACGACGGCGCCCAGGCGCAGCACCGCGTAGAAGGCGACGACGTGCTGCGGGCAGTTGGGCAGGATCAAGGCCACCCGGTCGCCGGCCCGGACCCCGAGCCGGCGCAGGCCTTCGGCAGCCCGGTCCACCTGCTCGCCGAGCTCCGTGTAACTGGTCCGGCGCCCGAAGAACTCCAGGGCCGGCGCGCTGCCGGCCTCGGCCACGGACCGCTCCAACATGGCGACGAGCGACTCCGTCGGCAGTTCGATCTCGGCCGGGACGCCCGGCTGGTAGTTCTTCACCCAGGGCTGCTGGTCCGTGTGCTCCATGCCCACATCATTTCGCGAACTGCGCGTGCGTGCGAATTCGGACCCTCCCTCACCTCCGGCAGCCAAACGACAAACCCTGCCTCAGGTGTGGCGGCAAATCTACCAACGCTCCCTCAGGTGATCTGAGGGAGCGTCCGTCAAGAAACCACCAAACCTGAGGGAGCGTCCGGGATGGCCTTGCGCTAAAGCGCGGACCAGCCGCCGTCGGACGCGAGGATGGCGCCGTTGACGTTGGTGCCGTCGTCGCTGAGCAGGAAGGTGATCGACGCCGCCAGCTGCGCCGCCGTCGCCGGGGTCGGGATGTTGGCGCCCATCAGCGGGCCGAGCCGCTCGGCGGCCAGCTGGGAGCCCCAGTCCGCCACGATGTTGGTGATCGTCGCCCCGGGCGCCACCGCATTGAAGCGCAGACCCTTCGGCCCGTACATCACCGTGGAGTTCTTGGTCAGGCCGACGACGGCGTGCTTCGACGCGGTGTAGGCAGCACCGGCGGCGGACCCCCGCAGCCCGGCCTCGGACGTCACGTTGACCACGGAGCCGGTGCCTGCCTCGAGCATCAGCGGGACGACGGCGCGGGTCAGGCGCATCAGGGCAGTGACGTTGATCCGGAAGACCCGCTCCCAGACGGCGTCGTCCACCTCGTGGACCGGGGCGAAGTTGTCCATGATGCCCGCGACGTTCGCGAGCGCGTCCACGCGCCCGCCCGCGGCGGCCACGACGGCGGCGACGGTCTCCTCGGTGGAGATGTCGCCGGCCACCGGCACAAGATCCAGGCCTGCGTTCTGGGTCACGAGGTCATCCAGGCGTTCCTTGCTGATGTCCGCCGCGACCACCCTGCCGCCCTCCTTCGCGACGCGGAGCGCGGTGGCCAGGCCAATGCCGGAGCCGGCGCCCGTGACGATCACCGTCTTGCCGGCAAAACGGCCCGGGGTGATGGTTTCCTGCCATGAAGCTTCGTTGCCCATGATGTCCTTCCAGACGTAGAGGATGGTGACGACTGCGCAAGGTCCCGCCGTCGTAGTTTGACGGGAGGGAGGGCGGTTGTCCACAGTGAGTCAGTGCTCTTGAACGTTGAACTAAGCGCCCCGGGCACCCCCGCCCCCGCCACCCGCCCGCGCCGGCTGGCGGCCCTCATCGGTTTTCTCGCGGTGTCCCTCGCGGTATCGCTGCTGGGCTCCCTGCCGATCAGGATGAACGGCGGCTGGTACGCGGCGGCAGACAAGGCGCCCTGGACCCCGCCCGGCTGGATGTTCAGCTCGGCCTGGCTGGCACTCTACGCGGCGATGGCGCTGGCGGCGTGGCTGGTCTGGCGGCAGCAGCTCTTCCCGCGCCGGAAGGCCCTTACTGTCTATGCCGGCCTGCTGCTGCTGAATTTGTCGTGGCCGCTGATGTTCTTCGGCCTGTACCCGATGCTGGGGACCGCCGCCCTGTGGCTCGCGCTGCTGGTGATCGCAGCGCACGCCGCAGTGGCGGCCGCTGCCGTGCTGCGCTTCGGACCGATCAGCACGACGGCGGGCCTGCTGATGCTGCCCTACGTCTCCTGGCTGGTGTTCTCGGCCAGCCTGAACCTGTACGCCGCCCTGCACAACTAGCTCAGTACGGGAGGACGACGGCGGGATACCCGCCGTCGTCCTCCCGTAGTGTTTGTCCTCTGCGCCCGTCAGGCGCGGACGGAGTCGGCGAGGATTGCGTCCACCTGGCCCAGTGCCCCCTTCATGCCCTCCTCCATGCCCATGGCGACGATCTTCTCCATCTGGTCCTCGGTCTCGAAAGTGGACAGCACCGTCATCCGGGTGCGGTCACCGATCGGTTCCAGCGTCACGACGCCGTGGATCGTGCCCATCTCGGCCACCGGCTCGCCGCTGTCGTCCGAGAAGCCGTCATCGAACTCAAGGCGGTGCGGGGCCTCCAGCGCCACAAAGCGCCACCAGCCGCGGGCTTTCTCCCCGCCGGGACCGGTCATGTAATAGCTGGCCTCGCCGCCGGGGACAAAGTCGTGCTTCTCAAAGGTCGCCGGCCACGTGGGCGGGCCCCACCAGCGCTCCAGCTGGCGCGGATCCTCCCAGATCTGCCAGACGCGCTCGACGCCGGCGTCGAACTCCGCCACGACACTGAGGCTCAGCGCCTCCAGGTTCTTGACTGAACTGATGACTGTCATGTCCAACCCTTTCCTATCATTCTTCGCCGGCTTCCGCCCGGCTGCTGCCCGGTGGGCCGTTCGGTGGATCCGTTTCGGCGAGCAGGTCCGCGATCCGCTCTGACCGTTGCCGCCAAATGACTTCGTACTCATCGAGCAGCCGGCGGGCCTTCTGCAGTCCGTCGTGGTTGGCCCGCACAATCTGCTCCCTTCCGCGCTTCTCCTTGGTCACCAGGGAAGCGCGTTCAAGCACCGCCACATGTTTCTGGACGGCGGCAAAACTCATGGCGTAGAGCGCGGCGAGCCCGGAGACTGAGTACTCCCCCACCGTCACGCGGCGCACGATGTCCCGGCGGGTCGAATCGGCAAACGCCTGGAACAGGCGGTCCACCGCTTCGTCATTCAACTGATCTACAACCATTTGGTTGTAGAATAATCCCCGACCCGCCGGGGTGTCAATGGGTTGGCGGCAGCTCGGGCACCGGCCCACGCATCCGGGCCGCACAGCGGGCCACATGGGTTCGGTGTCTAGCGTTGTCGGTGGCCTGCGATAAATTGAAAGAACAATCATTAGTTTTCTAGGGGGACGCATGGAATTTGCAGAAAAACTGTCCGCTGGCGGCAAAGGTGCGACAGCAGCGGGGCGTCATTCAGACCGAAGAGGCAACGAAGAACGCGTTCGTTATGCCCTTCATCTCCACGATCCTCGGCTATGACGTCTTCAATCCGTTGGAAGTCGTCCCCGAGTTCATCGCGGATGTAGGCCTCAAGAAGGGCGAAAAGGTCGACTACGCAATCGTCAAGGACGGCGAAGTCCAGATCCTGATCGAATGCAAGAAGTCCACTGAACCCGTCAAGATCGAACACGCCTCGCAACTGTTCCGCTACTTCGCCGTGACCAATGCGCGAATTGCAATCCTGACCAACGGCGAGATCTACCAGTTCTTCACCGATCTGGATGCGCCGAACCGAATGGACGCGAAGCCTTTCCTCGTTCTCGATCTCAACGACATCGACGAGACGCTCATCCCGGAACTGCAGAAGCTCTCCAAGGATGTCTTCGATCTCGATTCGATCATCAACGCTGCCGGCGAGCTCAAGTACATCGGGGAACTCAAGCGGACTCTGGCTGCTCAATTCAAGGAGCCGGAAGATGAATGGGTCAAATTCCTGACCGGCCGTGTCTACTCTGGCGCTTACACGCAGAAGGTCCGGGAACAGTTCACCGCACTCGTTGCAAAAGCCTCGAAGCAGTTTCTCAACGATCAGGTGAATGAGCGCTTGAAGAAAGCACTCGGCGCGCCCGGCTTCCCACAGAACGACGAGGCCGCCGCTGCGGCGACGGTCACCAGCGCCCCCGTCGCCGAGGCCGATCTTGAAGCGGCTGACGGGATCGAAACAACACTCGAGGAAATCGAGGGCTACCAGATCGTCCGAGCAATCGTGTGCAGCGAGGTCAAGCCTGCACGTGTCTCCCAACGCGATGCGAAGTCGTACTTCGCCGTGCTTCTCGACGACAACAACCGCAAGCCGATCGCACGGCTCCATTTCAACCGGACCCAGAAGTACATCGGCCTCTTCGGCAGCGACAAAGAAGAAACCCGGGTTCCGATCAGCTCTTTGGAAGAGATTTACGAGCACACTGATGCCCTGCGTGCGAGTGTCAGGAGCTACCTGTGAGCGCGACCGGCTAGCGCGAGGCGACGCGGAATACATTCCGCGTCGCCTCGTGCGTCAAGGGCGCCGACTCACCCCATAAACGTGCGGTGGACGTCGCTGCCGTAGCGGCGGATGATGTCCCGCTTGGCGCTCTTGAAGGCTTCGAGGTCCCCGCTGTGGCCCTTCTGCTCCGCCCGCCGCCGGGCGAGCTCGTCCGCGATCACGTCCAGGAAGAGCTCTGCCAGCAGCAGCCGGGCCGAATCTCGGAACCGGCCGCGGCCGTCAACGTACAGCTGCACCGTGGGGGCGGCGGTGTTGATGATGACCTTGCGCTCCTCCGCGCTGTACACGGCCCGGTCGGCACTGTTGTGCAGGCTGCGGAACTCATACCCGGTGAAGAGGTCGACGCCGTGGTCCCGGACGGGCCGGTGTCCCTCCCGGCGCTGCGCCGTTAGCTGCCCGGCGGCGTCGCCGACGCCGACGCCTGCACCGGTGTCGCCGGGCACAGCTCCGGCGGCCGACGGGTGCGGCGGCTGGTCGGCGCCGCGGTGCGAGGCGTGCTCGGCGATGACGATCTCGCAGAGCGCCCAGTAGTCGCCGGCCCGGGCCGTGAGCTCGCCCCGGTCACCGGACCGTTCCCCCGTGACCTCCCACTCCAGCCGCCGGGTTTGCCCCAGCGCCTCGACGGCGGCCGGGGCCGGGGCTGGCTCCATCCGCATCGTGCCCGGCAGCTCGGCCTCGAAGGTGAGCGTGCCGCCGTCGGGCAGCCGGGCGGGATCCAGCAGCAGGGCTACATGGAACGGATGCCCCGGCGGCCGGTAGTAAAACGGGGTGGTAAAGCGCAGCGCCGCCGCCTCATCCCCCGCCGGGAGCCCGTTCCCGGGCGACTCGGTCTCCAGCCCCAGGTCGACGACGGCGGCCTCGTTCATGTGTTGCAGCAGCTGTTCGATCATTTCCGCGGTGCGTCCGGAGGTGGTGGCGCGCTCGAGGTGCGTGAGCTTCTCCTTCTCGGCCTGCACGGCGTCGGCGAGCATCCGGCTCACGGCCCGGGCGAACGCGGCCACAAAGGGGTCCCGGAGGTTCAGGCCCTCGCGCTCGTCGCTGATGACCGCCCGGCCGCGGCCCAGCATGACGGTCAGGGCGTCGCAGCGCACCTGGCCGAAGAGGTATTCGGTGCCCACCTGGTTTTCGAAGTCGAACAGCTGGCAGTCCAGGACGGCCTGCCCGGAGAGGACGATGAGGCCGCTGGTGCGTTCGTCTCCTTTGAGGGTCAGTTCGGTGTCCGTGGCGCGTTTCAGCGTGAGGGTGAACGGGTACTCCCGGCCCTCAAAGTCGACGCTGCCGGGCAGCTCCGGCCCCAGCAGCAGGTCCGCGGGCGGCTCCCGGAACCGGACCGGCTCGTTGCGGTACTCACCCGATCCGGGCTGCCCGTGTTCCAGCTCCACGCTCCGGCGCCCCAGCACGGCGCGCAGGTAGATGTTGTCGGCGAGGGACTCCAGCAGGGTGCTGAACTGGGTGATCCGGACGTGGGGATTGTCGACGACGACGCTCACCCGGGTTCCGCTGGCGGCCGGCGCTTCGTCGATGCCGAGCCGGGCATAGTCGGCCGGGAAGGCGCGCCGGTCCTCGCCGCCGTCGTCGTAGAGATAACCGCCGTTCTCGCCGCGGAAGACGTCGATCCGGGTGAACCGGCCGCCCTGGATGGTCTCGATCCAGCCGTGGCCCAGGCCGAAGATCGCCTGTTTGAGGCCGCGGCCGAAGTAGCCGCGGCCGTCGCCCTCGCCGCGCGCCAGCGGACTGTGCGCGCCGCCGTAGCTGAGGATCCGGCCGGCCTGCTCGAAGGACATGCCCTCCGCCTGGTCGCCGACCATGATCACCGCGCCGGTGTGGTGCCGCTCGTACCGCACGTGGATCCGGCCGCTGGTGTGCCCGCCGGTTCTTTCGAGTCGGGCGTAACTGTCGTCGCTGTTGGTGATCAACTCCACCAGCGCTTTCTCGACCGAGGCAAAGCGCCGCGAATCGATACCGATCACGCGCTGGTCCACCTGGATTTCGGCAACCGTCATGCTGAATCCCTCGCTCACACCTGAAGCTGGTACGCAACGTTGCTCAGCCCGCCTGAGCCGGGCCGGGCCGGGCCGATATGTGGAGCGTAGCAGTTCGGCACTATTTGGTACGGGTGTGCGACGACGGCCGGTCCCCTATCGGGGCCGGCGCGAAAACCTCCGTTGAGGTTAGCGGACCCGTACGCTGAGCCGATGAGGAAAAAGCTGGAGGTCGTTCTCGTCCACGGATTGTGGCATCAGCCGGCGCACTTCGACCGCCTGGCGGAAGAACTGCGCGGACAGGGCGCAACCGTTCACGTCCCCCGGCTGCACCGCGGCTCGCTCGCGGCCGACACTTCAACCGTCCAGGCGACCGTGGACCGATGCCTGACGGAGCCCGTCGTTGTGGGCCATTCCTACGGGGGATCCGTCATCACGGGGCTGGACCGGGTCCGCCACCTGGTCTACGTCGCGGCCTTCGTGCCGGCCGCGGGCGAGAGCGGTGCGCTGCTGGGCGGCGCCGGGGCGCTGGTGAACGCAGCGGTACACCGCCACGAGGACGGGAGCACCAGCATCCGGCCGGAGAGGGCCCGGGAGGTCCTCTATGCCGACTGCACCGAAGCCGACAGCGAGCGCGCTGCCGGGCTGCTCGTGCGACAGCGGCCCGGTCACGGCCGTGGAGTTCCTCGCCGTATCGCGTGGGAAAGCGTTGGAAGCACGTACCTCAGATGCGAACAGGACCGGGCCCTGAGCCCCGGGCTTCAGGACCAAATCGGCGAACGCTGCACCACCATGGTCAGCCTGGATGCGAGCCATTCCCCGTTCATCAGCCGCCCCCGGCAGCTCGCCGGCCTGATCCTGGGGACGTAGCCGGCGTCGGGCAGGGAATCAGTCGAGCAGGGTCTTAACGGGAGCGCGGCGCCATGGCGGAGTCGGGTTCGTCCTGCCTAAGGCCCCCGGAGCCGGAGACGAACCCGTTGAGCCAGGCCACGGCGTCGTTCCTTGACGTGAAAAATTCGTGCGGGTACTGGCTGTCCCTGCTGGTTGCCGCGGCCACGACGCGGTCCACCGCGCTGGAACCCAGCACGGCGATGGCGAGCACATCAACCGACTTCGCGAACTCGTAGCGCGCCGCGGCGCTGATTTCCACGTCCGTCATCACGGAAAGCATCGGCATCCGCCCCGCCTCGGCGAGCTGGGCCGTGGCCCGCATGGCATCCCTGGCGTCGACGACGTCCACGAACGACCCCGGCACCCAAACCGACTCAATGATGCCGCCATTGACGCATAGGGAGTTCTTCCCGTTGGCGGCAAGGATTGGTTCTGGCGTCATTCGGCCAAGTCTAGGCGCGGCGGGGCCACTCAGCTGGACAACACGGCGCAGTAGAGTGTGGTCAGTGCCGGCTCGTCCCAGTCAGGGAACCGGCAGCCGGAAAACTAGGAGGGGCATCCATGGCTCACGCCGAGAACGAAGTCACCATCAACCGTTCACCCGAGGACGTATATGCATTCCTCGCAGACGGGCTGAACAATGCTGCATGGCGGACGGGGATTCAGAGCATTGCGCTGAAGTCCGGCACCCCGGGTGCCGTCGGGGCAGTCTACGCCCAGACGCTCACTGGGCCCGGCGGGCGGCCCATCACCGGTGACTACGAGATCACCGCCGCGGACCCCGGGAAGCGGCTGGACTTCCAGGTTGTCGCGGGCCCGGCACGTCCAGCCGGAACCTACCGCCTGAGCGAAGCTACGGGCGGAACCACCGTTCGCTTCAGCCTGAACCTTGAGCCCAAGGGACTTATGAAAGTTGTGGGCCCGATGATAGCCCGGACCATGCGCGCCGAGGTGGACCAGCTGGACACCCTCAAACGAGTCCTTGAGTCGGCCTAGCGCCACGCTGGCCGCCGCGCCGCCCGACAGATAGTCAGCTTGCTGTTCACTAACCCTCCACGCAGGGTTCATTACCAGTAAGTAACTTGGGGAGTCCCAGAGATTCGACCTTTGAGAGGCTCCCCCCATGAGCACCACGCGCACCCGAGGCATCCTGACGGCCGCCGCATCCATCGTCCTGGCAGCGTCCGCAATCGGCGGCACCGCGGCCGCCCAGGCTGCAGGCAACAATAACCAGCAAGGCGGAAACGACGCCGGTACGCACCATGAAACGGATACCGCACTGGCCGACGCGTTCAACGGCGTCGACCGCAACACGAAGTGGCAGCAGACGTCCAAGCTGAAGCTGAACTTCCCCACGTACCACACCGAGGGAATCGCTTACAGCCAGGACCACATCTTCCTCTCGGCCGTACAGATCACCGAACCCACCACAAAGTTTCCGACCCCGCAAAACGGATTTGACCGGACGCCCGGCAAGGGCATCGGCCACCTGTTTGTGATGGACAAGGCCGGGAACCTGCAGAAGGACATCATCCTAGGCGAAGGGGACATGTACCACCCGGGCGGCATCGACTTCGACGGCACCAACGTCTGGGTCCCGGTGGCCCAGTACCGGCCCAACAGCAGTGCGATCATCTACAAGGTCGACGCGACCACCCTCGACGTGCACAAGCAGTTCGAGGTGCCGGACCACTTTGGCGGCATCGTGCTGGACAAGCAGACCGGCCACCTGGTCGGCAACACTTGGGGCTCGCGCCGCTTCGCCGAATGGGATCTTCAGGGCAAGCAGCTCGCAACCTGGGAGAACCCGAACTTCTTCATCGACTACCAGGACTGCCAGTACGTGCCCAACTCCAAGATGCTTTGTGGCGGCATCACCAACCTGCCGCAGACCCCGGCTGCCGGCGGCACCGGTGCCACGTACGAACTTGGCGGCATGGCAATGATCGACCTCAAGTCCCACGGCGTAACCCGCGAGGTCCCGTTCCAGCAGTGGTCCACTGCCGGGCACGTCGCCACTCGCAACCCCTTCAAGATGACCGCCGACGGCGACCACCTCACCATGAAGGTGGCCCCCGACAACGGCGAAGAGGGCAACGGCACCGAAATCCTCACCTACGAAGCCACCGTCACCCCGGCCAAGTAACGCCCCCTACACCGCCACGCCCGAACAGGAACGATTGGATACCCCATGCCTCATTCAGCTCAACGCTTCACCCGAAGGCGCGTGGCCGCAGCCACGAGCGCCACAGCGCTGGCGGCCTCGGCCCTGACCGCCGGCCTGGTCGGCTTCGGTGTAGGTCCGGCCGCCGCGCTCGAGAACCACGGCGGCACGGCGACGCCGATCAAGCACGTGGTGGTGATCTTCCAGGAGAACGTCTCGTTCGACCACTACTTCGCCACCTACCCCAAGGCCGCCAACATTCCGGGTGAAACCCAGCAGGGCAGCGGCGCCAAGGCTGCAGCCTTCACGGCGGCAAAGAACACGCCAAAGGACATCAACACCCTGGCTTCCGCCGGCCTGCTGGCGCCCAACAACCCCAACGCGGTCCAGCCTTCCCGGCTCTCGCCCCAGCAGGCCGTCACCTGCGACCAGGACCACAACTACGGCGCCGAGCAGAAGGCGTACAACGGCGGCCTGATGAACAAGTTTGTTGAGTACACCAGCCGGGATGCCTGCGGCGCCAACCAGTACGGGCGCCCCGGGCTGACAATGGACTACTACGATGGCAACACTGTCACCGGCATCTGGAACTACGCCCAGCACTACGCCATGAGCGACAACCACTACAGCACCGTCTTCGGGCCCTCCACCCCGGGTGCGCTGAACCTGGTCTCCGGACAGACCCACGGGGCCACCGAATACACCGCCACGGGGCAGCCCACCGCGTCTTCCACCAGCGACTACGCCGTCCGCCAGCCGGATGCCAAGGGCGTCGGCACGGTCATCAACGACCCGGATCCGGTCTACGACGACTGCTCGAACAACAGCCACGCCAAGACCAACAATCTTGCCGGCATGAACGGCAAGAACATCGGCGACCTGCTCAACGCCAAGGGCACGTCGTGGGGCTGGTTCCAGGGCGGCTTCACGCCGACCACCGCAGCCACCGCCACGACTCCGGCGTCATGCCTGTCCAGCCACACGAACGCGGCCGGCGCGAGCGTCGTTGACTACTCCCCGCACCACCAGCCGTTCCAGTACTACGCCTCCACCGCCAACCCGCACCACCTGGCGCCGGCGTCGGACGCGGAGATCGGACACAACGGCCAGGCCAACCACCAGTACGACCTCACCGCGTTCAACAAGGTCCTCGACACGGACAACATGCCTGCCGTGTCCTTCCTCAAGGCGGGAATGTCCCAGGACGGCCACGCCGCCTACTCCGACCCGATCGACGAGCAGAAATTCATCACCAACACCGTCAACCAGATCCAGAAGTCCAAGAACTGGGAGAACACCGCCGTCGTGCTCGCGTACGACGACTCCGACGGCTGGTACGACCACGCAGCTGCCAAGGTGAAGAACTCATCCAACAGTCCCGACGACGCCGCCTGGTGCCAGAACGCCGCAGCCAGCGGAGTTCCCATGGCCGGTGGCTACGCCGACCGCTGCGGACCGGGCCCGCGCCAGCCGCTGGTGGTCATCTCCCCGTACGCAAAGAAGAACTTTGTGGACCACACCGAGACCGACCAGGCCTCAGTCCTGCGCTTCATTGAGGAGAACTGGCACACGGGCCAGATCGGCGACGCCTCCGCCGACGCCACGGCCGGCTCCGTAAACGCCATGTTCAACTTCGAGGAGCCCCGCACCGGCAAAGTCCTGCTCGACGAACAGACCGGCGCCGTCGCGTCCGTCACCAAGAACGAGGACGACGCCGAAAACCGCGACAAGTAAGCCCCTCTGGCCGGCCTCTCGTTGCCGGTACAGCGAACGTCAGGAAACGCCACCCGCCGGCTGCCGGGTGGCGTTTCCTTTGCCCGTTCGTGGTTACGTCCTCCCCCTCGGCCGGGCGCCAGCCGCGGCAGTATGATCAACTCGATGACCGGAGCCGCAGCCTGCTCTGGTTGATTGTTTGCACCGGCCCCCTCACGCCGCGGGAGCTGCCGTCCCGGCCGGGGATGGTCCCCGTATCACGCAGTCTTGGGTTCAATGGATTCCTTCTTGCTGACCCTCAACATCGTTGACGGCCCCCTGATCCTGACCTTCTACGCGCTGAGCGTGGGTTGCGCCGTCGCCCTTCTGCTCGGACGCCGGCTGCGGCTCCTGGTCTTCCCGGCCAAGGCGGGGGTGGTTGGCGCCGCCGTCGGTGCCGCGGTCCTGATTGTTTCGGAGGGCCTTATCCACGCCTTCGGCAGCCCGCTGGGGTGGCAAGTCCGGCTTTGGGTGATCGCGTGTTTTGCGGGGCTGGGAATCTGCGCGGCCAGCTTCCGGCGATCACGGCCGTGGCGGAAAGCGCTGGCGTGCGCAGCGGCCGTCGTTTTTGCCGTCACCGCGGTGCTGGGAGTCAACGCCCACTACGGTCTGCACCCGACTGTGGCGTCCTTGCTGGGGATTTCCCTTGCCCCCAGAATCGAGCTGGATCCCATCAAACCCCGCATCCCGACCAAGCATCAGGCGCCGCTGTGGGAGCGCTGGAAGGCTCCGGAGCAGCTGCCGCCGGAGGGAACGGCAGCCCAGGTCGCCATCCCGCCAACAGTGTCCGGTTTCGCCTCGCGGCCGGCGGGGTTGTACCTTCCCCCGGCGGCCCTGGTGGCCGACCCGCCCGCCCTGCCGCTGGTGGTTTTTATGATGGGGCAGCCCGGGAATCCGGACCCCCAGTACGTCAAGACGGCTCTGGATGACTTTGCCGCACGCCACGACGGGCTGGCCCCCATCGTGATCGTCGCAGACCAACTCGGAAACCCCGCCGTCGACAATCTCTGCCTGGATTCGCCGCTCCACGGACGTCCCGAGACGTTCATTAACCGCGACGTGGTCGACTGGGCGCGGGGCCACCTGCACATCATCGACGATCGCAAGTATTGGACCATCGCCGGCTATTCCCACGGCGGCCAATGCGCGATCTCTTTCGCGGCAAAGTATCCCTCCGTCTGGGGCAACGTCCTAGACATTTCCGGGGAGGAATACCCGGGCGCGGAAGATCCGGAGACCAACCTTCGGGAGATGTTCGGCGGCAGCCAGGCGGCCTACGACGCCGAGAAACCAGCCAACATCCTGACGCAGCGGAAGTACCCGGACACCACCGCGATCTTCACGGCGTCCACCGACGATCCGGTGTATCTGGAGGCGGCCCGCCACCTTTCCGCCGCGGCAACTGCCGCGGGGATGACCGTCACGTACCACGAGGTTCCCAATGGCGGCCACGTGATCGGGGCGCTGAACGGCGGGCTCAGCGCGGGTTTCGACGTCCTCTATCCGCGGCTGGAGCTCTCCGGCCCCTGACCTTTCAGCCGCCGGGCCGCCCTGCGGAGCTGCGCGCCGGTCCACCACCGGCTGGCCGCAGACATTACGCGGGTCCACAGCGCCCAGTACGCCACCCCCGCGGCGAGCGAGGCCGCCACGGCGAGGACCGGGCTGATTCCGGCGAGCGGCGGGTACACCAGCCAGTGCACCAGGTACGCATACAGCGAGGCGCTCGCCAGCAGCACCGTGAGGCGGCGGAGGCCCTTCGGCACCGGAACGGTGGGAAGCCAGATGAGCAGCAGAATCCCAGCGAGGAGCGTTGCCTCCCGGGCCGCGTCGTCGAAGAACCCCGGAACGGTCAGCACGGCAATGGCCGAGACCACGCCGCGCTGGGCCGCCGTCCGGGACCGTGCAATGGCCCAGCCCAGGGCGAAGAGCCAGAGTGCGGGCGCCGTGTGCGGAACACCGGGATGCACCAGCTCGTAGCGGGTGAGGAGGCCGGCGCCGGTCAGGGCCAGCGGCAGAAGCAGGGGAAACCGCCGCTCGGCGCGGTCCGCCCAGGGGACGGCCAGCAAGGCTGTCATGGCCAGGAGCAGGTAGACAAGGACCTCGATGAACCAGAAATGCCACTGGGTGGTCACCGCTTCGGGCCCGATGACGGCGTTCAGGAGCAGGACGTTGGCCGGGGTGTAGTTGTCGGTCGCCAGATAGGCGAACAGGATGAACGCCATGCTGGGCACCACAATTCTGGCCAGGCTCGCCAGCTGCCGCCGCAGCCTGGGGATGCGGTCACCGGACAGCTGGAAGCGGGCAAAGTTGTACCCGGCCGCGGCCATCAGGACATGGGCTGCGCCCTGCCACTTGAAGAGTCCGACGTGGGTGCCGATGATCAGGACGATCCCCACCGCCCGCAACACGGTGCCCGTCTCGAGCGGGGCGAAGAAGCGCCGCCGTTTCCGCACCGGCGCCCCGCCCGCGCGCTGCTCCAGGTCCCGGACCGGGGTCACGTGCCAGTCCTGGGGAAGGTGGCCCAGGACCTGCTCCAGCCGGACCGAAGCTGCCACGTAGGACAGCGAATCCCCGCCGAGCGAGACGAAAGTGTCGCCGTCGGCAATCTCCTCGCACTCCAGGGCGTCCCGGAAGATCCCGCGGACACTGCCGGGGCCGACGGCGACAGCGTCGGCGCCCGGTGCCGCGGCCGCGGGCCCGCGCTCGGGCCGGGACAGCGCCAGGACGGCCTGATAGTCGAGTTTGCCCGTCCCCAGGCGCGGAAGCTGCTCGACGGCGTGGAGTTCGAGGGCCGCGCGCGGCAGCCCCATGCCCTGGGCGAGGACCTTGCCCAGCAGTCGGGTGTCCTGGTCGCCCTCGACGGCGACTACGACGCCGTCGTCCGTCCCGGCGGCGGCCGCCTGCGCGCCGAGGTCGGCCAGGAGCCGTTCCACCTGCCCCAGGTCGACGCGCAGTCCAACGATCTTGACGAACCTGCTGCGCCGGCCCACCACTTCGTACACTCCCGCGGGGTGCTTCCGGGCGAGATCGCCCGTGCGGAGTTCCGTGACCGTCCGGCCCCGGGCGAGGTCCGCCGGGGTCTCGGCATAGCCCAGCATGACGTTGGGGCCGGTGTAGACCAGTTCGCCGTGCTCCAGGCCCGGAACCGGGTCGATCCGGAACGAACCGCCGGGCACGGCGACGCCGACCGCGCCGGGGACGGTGGCGGCGAGTTCCGGCGGCAGGTAGGCCATCCTGGCTGTCGCCTCGGTCTGGCCATACATCACGAAGAGGTCCCAGCCGTTCCGGCGGCCCAGCTCGGCGTACCGGCGGACCGACTCCGGCGCCAGCCGGCCCCCGGCCTGGGTGACATAGCGCAGACCGGGCAGCTCCATCTCCGCGAACCCCACGCGTTCGAGCAGCTCAAACGTGTACGGCACGGCCGCGAACGCCGTCGCCCCCCGGTTTCGGAAGAGCTCCCAGAAGCACGGGTCGACGACGGACAGGTCCGTGAGGACCAGGCCTGCGCCGCGGAGCAGGTGGCTGTTGATCACCGACAGTCCGTAGCAGTAGGACATGGGCAGCGTCGTCGCGGCCCGGTCTTCCGGAGTGATGCCCAGGTATTCCGCAATCGACTCGGCGTTGGACTGCAGGTTGGTGTGCGAGAGCCGGACCAGCTTGGGCGAGCCCGTGGATCCGGAGGTGCTGAGCAGGAGAGCGAGGTCCGGGTGGAGCTCGTGCCGTGTGCCCGGGCGCCGCTCCTCCAGGACCGTGCGCCCGCCGCCGGGCCGCAGCACGACGTCGGGGTCGTAGGCCGCAAGCAGGGAGTCCAGGGCGGCCGGCTTGTCCTCGGGCAGGAGGATGAGGGGGTGCCCGCCCACCAGCGCCGCCAGGTAGGCGACGAGCGAGTCGACGTCGTTAGCGGCGGTCAGCGCAACGAGCCTGCGCTCGGTGCCGAGCCGGAGGGCGAGTTCGTCGACGCGTTCGGCCAGCTCCCGGTAGCTCAGCGCCAGGGTGTCGGTCAGGATGGCGGGTCGGTCCCCGTAGCTCGCAAGGTCGGCGGCGAAGGGCACCCGCATGAAGTCAAGCTGCGTGGTCACCCGTTCGATGGTATTAGCTTAGGCTCGCCTAAGCAAAATTAGGCTACAAAAAGTTTGCGTAATCGCCTCGGGTGGGTAATCTCCTTACTTAGGTGCACCTAAGTAAGGGCACGATCAGACCACAATCAGAAGGAAACACCAATGCCCGGTATCTCCATGCCCAAAATCGCTCCACGATTCCGGAAAGTGCTTATTTTTGTTGCAGCGCTCACCGCCGCCCCGCTGGCCCTGAGCGGCTGCGCGGACACCCAAAAGACGCCGGGGGGAGCCGCCGGACCGGGGCAGGTCGCGAGCACCCCAGCGGCTGACGCCAGCCTTCGCGCACTTCTGGAGACGGGCACCCGGCAGTACTCCGCGTTCGTGTCGGACCAAACCAATCAGCTGGTGGACGGGACCAAGGCGTTCGCGGCCGCCTACGCCGCCGGGGACGCGGCCACGGCCCGCGGGCTCTACGCCGCGACCCGCATGCACTGGGAGCGCATCGAGCCGGTGGCCGAGTCCTTCGGGGACCTCGACCCCAAGCTCGATGCCCGCGAGGCCGACCTTGAGCCGGGCCAGGCTTGGACCGGCTGGCACCGGGCCGAAAAAGACCTGTTCCCGCCCGCCGGCTACACTCCCCTCGCCCCGGCGGAGCGCGCCGCCGTGGCCACCCAGCTCGTCGCCGACACCGAGGAGCTGGCTCAACGCACCCGGACGGTGGAGCTCTCCGCTGACCAGCTCGGCAACGGCGCCAAGGAACTCCTGGACGAGGTCGCCACAGGCAAAGTCACCGGCGAGGAGGAGATCTGGTCCCACACCGATCTGTGGGATTTCCAGGCCAACGTCGACGGCGCCCGGATCGCCTTCGAGAGCCTGAAACCTGCGCTGCAACAGCAGGACCCTGCCCTGGCCGGAGTCCTCGAGGAGAAATTCGCGGCGCTGCAGGCCGGGCTCAAGAAACACTCCACCGGCAGCGGCTTCGCCTTCTACAACGAGCTCAGCCAGTCCGAGGTCCAGCAGCTCGCATCCCTGGTCGATGCCCTGGGCGAACCGCTCGCCCGGCTCACGTCGGCGGTAGCCCTGTGAGCGGTTGCCCCATCAGCGGCAGCCCCGGCGAGCCGACGCCGGCCGGTGATCAAACGCCGGCCGGCGGCGCGGCGCCCGGCGCCGGCACGGACTCCGGCTCCGGCTCCGGCTCCGGGAGCAGCGGCCTGTCCCGCCGCGGACTCCTGACCCTGGCCGGCGCTGGGGGCGCCGTCGCCGGCCTGGCAGCAGGTTTCTTCGGCCACGACCCCGTTGCCGCCGCGGCCGCTCCACTGGTGGCGCCCCGGGATAGCATCCCCTTCCGCGGCGACCGCCAGGCGGGCATCATCACGCCGGCCCAGGACCGCCTGCATATGGCGGCCTTCGACGTCGTCACCGAGGACCGGGCGGCCCTGATCCGGCTCCTCCAGGATTGGACCGCCGCCGCGGAGGCGATGACCGCGGGGCGCAGCACGGGCGCCACCGGCGCCGTCGACGGCCCGTATGACGCCCCGCCCGAGGACACCGGCGAGGCGCTGGACCTGGGTGCTGCAAAGCTCACCATTACCTTTGGTTTCGGCCCGGGCCTGTTCGAGAAGGACGGCAAGGCCCGGTTCGGCCTGCACGGCCGCCGCCCGGACGCCCTGATCGACCTGCCGCACTTCCCCGGCGATGGCCTGCAGCCCGGACGCACCGGCGGGGACATCGTGGTGCAGGCCTGCGCCGACGACCCGCAGGTGGCGGTCCACGCCATCCGGAACCTGGCCCGGATCGGATTCGGGCAGACGCGGGTCCGCTGGTCCCAGCTGGGTTTTGGCCGGACCTCCTCCACGTCGCGGTCGCAGGCCACGCCACGGAACCTCTTCGGTTTCAAGGACGGCACCAACAACCTCAAGGCCGAGGACACCGCCCTGCTGGACCAGCATGTGTGGGCCAGGGCGGGAACCCGCCCGGAAGAGGCATGGATGGCCGGCGGCACCTACCTTGTCGCGCGCAGGATCAGGATGCACATCGAGATCTGGGACCGGACCTCGCTCCGCGAGCAGGAGGGCTTGATCGGACGCACTAAGGCCGCGGGGGCCCCGCTCTCCGGCGGCGAGGAATTCACCGCCCCAGACTTTGAGATCAAGGGCAGCTCCGGGGAACCGCTGATCCCGCTGAAAGCCCACGTCCGGATCGCACACCCAAACCGGAACCACGGAGTCAAGATGCTCCGGCGCGGCTACAACTACGCCGACGGCTCGGACGGCCTGGGGCACCTCGACGCCGGCTTGTTCTTCATCGCCTTTGTCACGGACCCCCGGACCCACTACGTGCCCATGCAGCGGGCCATGGCGAAGGAAGACACCCTGGCCGTGGAGTACCTCAAACACACCGGCTCTGGACTTTTTGCGGTTCCGCCGGGAACCCGGGCGGGAGGTTACATCGGCGACGGTCTCTTCACGTGACAGCCTCCGCCGCCGGCACGCCCGCGACGCCGGGCCGCGGGCTACATTCCGGGGATCTGCTGGGCCTCGTGGACCTCGATTTCGCAGCCGCCCGGCATGTTCAGGTGCGGGTGCTGCTTGGCGAGCTCAACCGCGGCCTCCAGGTTTTCGGCCTCGATGATGCTGTAGCCGGCGACTTCACGCTGGCTCGGCGCGGTGGCTCCGTCGGCGGATACGCGGACGCCGTTGGCCAGCGGGGTGCCGAAGTCGATGAGGCCGGTACCGACTCTCCCGGCCCAGGCGTTCCATTGCCCCATGACGGCCGCCATGTCTTCCGGGGCGGGCGGCGCCGCCTCCGCGGGAGTCATCGGTGCGTGGTAGATAAAAACGAACTTGGACATGTGGTCCTGCTTTCCTGATTGTTGTGCCGGGGTGGTTGGGGTGAAGGCTCTAGGCGGCGACGGTTCGGCCGGTGAACGCGATCAGGCGTTCCAGGCTCCCGGCGGTTTCCGCCACCGGCTGGGCGCTCGCGAAGCTGCCGCTGGCACGGACCTGCTCGGAGATGGTTGCCTGGGCAAGGCCTTCGACATAGTCGGTGAGAACGTCGGACACAACTAGCTCCTGGCCGGAGGCCTTGGCGAAGTCCCAGGCGTGGACGAGGAACTCAAGGTTGAGGATGCCGGCCACCATGGTCGCGGGGAGTTCAGCGAATCCCATGTCGATGGTGCCCTCCAGACCGCGGCGGGCGAAGGCTTCCAGGGTGGGCTGGGCGAGACCCGCGATCCGGACCTCCGGTGCGGCGTCGGCGTCTTCCGGCAGATTCGCGCCGAGGGCGCCGCCAATCCCCTTTAGGGAACCGGCCAGGTGCTCGAGCAGTTCGTGGGCGTTGAACTCCTCGCAGGGGGTGGCCTTGTCCCGGTCTGCCGGAGTGAGCTTGCGCAGCACTCCCAGAAGAACGGCAAGTGATGCCTCGGCGGAGCTGAGGTGGTCGATCGGGTCCGGGGCCGCGGACCACTCGTCGGGTCCGGCGCCGGCAGCGGAGGACGTTTCGGCGATCAAGCGGTCCAGGTAGTGGTTCCACCCCTCGGCGTGCGCAACGGCCTGCTCGGGAGTGAGTCCGTCGTGGACCAGGCGCAGCGAGGTGCCCTCGGCGTCGGGTTCCAGGGTGATCGTTATGGTGGATGCCCCCGGCGCCAGGTCCATCCCGGATTCCCAGCCCCAGGTGAAGACGATGCGCTTGCCGGGCTCGATCTCCTGGAATGTGCCGGCGGCGTGATGGCCGGGGGTGACCGTCCAGCGGTATTCTCCGCCGATCCGAAGGTCGACCCGGGCCGCCACCGTCTGCCAGCGGCGCAGCCGTTCCGGCTCGGTGATCAGGGCGAATGCCTCGTCAGCGGTGACGGGGAGGTGGATGGTCTTATCGAAGCTCATGGGACAGGTCCTTAATCTTGGCGGGAATTCGTGGGGTCGGTCTCGGGGAGTTGGGGCGGGTTGTGACGCTGCACCGCCACGGCGGCTGCATCCGATGCCAGCAGATCCAGTTCGTGCGTCCAGAACTGTTCGACAAGGCTGCGGAGCCGGGCCATGCCTGTGGGGTCGAGCCGGTAGTACCTGTTGCGCCCCTCTTTGCGTGCGGCTACAAGCCCTGCCTCCTCCAGCAGGAGCAGGTGCTGGGACACTGCGGAGCGGCTCACAGTGAACTGCGCGGCCAACTGGCCAACCGTTTGTTCCTGGCGCGCCAGGAGTTGCAGGAGACGGCGCCGGTTCGGCTCCGCAGCAACCTCCAAGGCATCCAACACACTTGATACGTTAGTGGACACTAACGCATTTCACAAGTGGGATCCTTGACCGGCCGGCGCGGCGGGCGCGACACTTGGGGAGTGAACAGGGACGACGAAGTGAAGGCTCTCGGGGTCGTGGTCGACCGCCTTGCGGAACGATTTCCCAACCTCTCGCGCGCCAGTATTGAAGAGACTGTGCAGGAAGAACACCGGGCACTGGATGGTGGCCAGGTCCGCGACTTCGTGCCGGTCCTGGTTGAACACGCGGCCAAGGCGCGCCTGTCCGGCTGAGCTACCCCGGCCTGTCCGGGACAGCAGCCACGTTTGTTGAGATCGACGACGCCGACCACTCCCTGCAGATTCCGGGCGACTGGCGCGCCTCGCGGGCGTCCCAGGCGCTGGCGTTCACCGCTGTGAAACGCTTCGTGGCAGGCCTGGGGCTTGAAACGGCTCAGGCGAGGGCGACAAGAACCGCCAGCACCGCGAGGACAAGGGAGACCGGCACCATGACGCGCTTTTCGTGCCGGCTCTTCGAGGCCAGGTTGGGCAGCACGCTCAGCAACAAGTAGGCCGCGACGACCCACATTGCGACCACCGCAACCGTGTCCCATGGCAGGACCCCGATCAGCTCGGCGCGGTCGAGCGCGACTGCCGCGAAGGCCGCATAGACCACGATTGCGACGGCACTTCCGGCCCGGAGCCGCGCCGGAAGCACCGCGCTCTGGCCACCCCAGGCAAACCGGCCGAGGGGAAGGCCCACGATGAGCAGCAGCTGGAACACAGCCAGGGCGCCGAGCACCGCACAGAACGCGAGGGCAATTATGGAGGTCATGAGCTGAAGACTAGCGGTCCGGACGCCGCCGGCAGGCCACAATGAACCATGGCTGAAACCGTAATCCTGGTCAACGGACTCCCCGGCGCGGGCAAAAGCACCCTGGCGGCGCAGCTCGGGGACGAACTGGGCGTGCCGGTGGTCTCCAAGGACAGCATCAAGGAAGCCCTCGCGGATCTGTGCCTGGGCCGGGTCGGCAGCGGCAAGCTGGGCCAGATCGCCTCCGAAACCATGTGGCAGCTGGTGGCCGCGGTTCCCGGCACGGCGATCGTCGAATCGTGGTGGTACCGGCCGCGGGACCTTGGCTTCGTCCGCGAAGGCCTGGCTCAGTCCGGCAATCCCCGCGTAACGGAGGTCTGGTGCGAGCTCCCGCCCGGGCAGGCGTGGGAACGCTATCTGGACCGGCAACGCCACGCGGTTCATCCGACCGGAAACGCGGCACAACGCGACTGGGCCGAATGGTCGGCCAATGCGGTCCCCCTCGGCGTGGGCCGGACGGTGCCGGTCGACACCTCCGCGCCGGTCGACGCGGCGTCGCTCGTCGGCCGGCTGGCGGTCGCCGCGGCACGCCCCGCTGCGGCAGCCGCGGTACACCCGAAGGAGGCGACTGGGATAGGCTCTCTCGGGACCTGAACCAGCATCGACTTCAACCGTAAAGGCGGGGTACTCCGTGGATCTATTGGCTGGCCTGGGCCGCGAGGAACTCCGGACCTTTACGTGGGTTGCGGCCGCCGCTTTCGCCCTCGTGGCCGGCGTCTGGGGCCGCCGCGGCCTGCACTGGACCGCCCTGGGTTCCGTCCTGCTCTTCGCGGCCCTCAACGCTGCCGCCGGGATCTACGTCCTGAACCACTTCACCGACTCGCGCTGGTCTACCGGGGTCGAACCGCCGCTGAGCGCGCCGTCGTTTTCCGGCACACCTGTGGTGGGGCAGTTCCTGGGCCCGCTGGACTCAGCCCTGAACGGCGTCGTCGGCGGGGTGAACGACTTCCTGGCCTTCAAGCACGCCCTTCCCGTGGCGCTGGACTTCCTTGGCACGGCCGGTTGGGCCCTGCTGCTGTCGTTCCCGCTGGCCATTGTCGCCGCCGTCGTCAGTTTCATCGCGGCACGGCGCCGGGCTGCTGCCTTCGACAGATACCGCGTCACCGTCGACGAGCTCAAAGAAGAGCTTGAGCAGGTCAAACGCCAGCTCGCAGCGGGGGCGACCGTCGCCACGGCCCACACGCTCGACGCGTAAGGCGCGGGAGCGGGGCGGTCCGCTGGAGCCCGCCGCGGCGTGCCTGTGACGAGTCTCACCTGCAATAATCGCCATCTGGCTTGAGCCGCCGTCGGGCCGCTGTGCATCATAAAAAGGCAGGCGGGGTTTCGACTCCCCGCCCGCTTAGCCCCGGTCTTCGCTGGACGCCACGCGTCCGCAGCGAGCCAGGGCACCATCCTGGTGGACGCAATGAGGCCAAACCGGTGAGCTCGCAGAGCTGCCCAAGTCTCAGGCGTTCCTGGTATGGACACGGCGGCTCCGCATCGGTGCGGCGGCCGGACACCCGGAAACATGAATGGAAGCACTGAACAATGACGTTTGAAACTGCCAACTCTGTCACCCACAAGCTCTGGGACCGCTCCACGATGCACCACGAGCTGGACGCCCTGGTCCACGACCTTTCGGTCCGTCACAACACCGCGAAGTCCAACATCGCCGTCCACGCCAGCGGCCCCAACACCTTCACGCTCAGCCTGAACCACGGTGCGGCCAACCTGGATTCGGCTTCGGCCTAGCACCGGCACAGCGCAGAACAACGACGACGGCGGGAGCTTCCCGCCGTCGTCGTTGCGTAGCTGGCTGTGACGGAAATCGGCACGTTCCGGCGCTGGTCATCGGCGACTAAACTCCCGTCGGCCCGTCCCAGTCGGCCGCCCAATCACATGGAATCATCGGCCGCAGCATCCGGCTTGGGTTGTTCGAGGAAAGCTTTCACCCGCTCAACGTACTGGCGGCAAAATGACTTGTAATGTCTCTCGTACTGGTGGAATTGTCCTTCCGATCCCGCTGGCAAGGTGAAATAGTGCCCGTGTGCAAGCACCGTCGACCCACCGTCATCGGCGCGGATTGAGGTCCTGCCACGTGACGCTGGATCTGCGTCGCCTAAAACCCTGGTGACGGCCAGCTCATTCGGTATTTCCTCGATGACTTCCACGGCCGTTACACGTTCCACTCCGTCCCGCACTGAAATGAAGACCTGGATCTCACCAGGGCCCTCAGCACCGGGGGCTCGAAAACCCCGCACGATTTCCGGGTCTATAAGGACGCTGTTTTCCGGGGGCTTTATGAAATCCCAGACTCGACGCGGCGAGGCATCGATGGCTATGGCCGCGGAGACGTAATGAACAGAGGCTGCGCTTTCGGGCGGTGCGACCTTTTGTCTGTCAAACCAAGGACTCATTGGGCGAGTGTTTCATCGCAAGACTATGCCACCAAACCGCCACGCACGGGCCCGCGCACTGGGGCCCGAAGTACTGCCGCCAAACCACAACACGCCTAGCAACCCGCGGATTCGCTTCTGGTCCACTCCCCCATCCTGCTGGCAGACTGAGCCGATGACCGAATCTCTCCATCAGTCCCGGCGTCCGGGGATCCGCGCCGCGATGTTTGTGGACTTCGACAACGTCTACACGGGCCTGATGGTCTTGGACCCGGCGGCAGCCAAACGGTTCGCCGAGGATCCCAAGCACTGGACGGAGGCGCTGGCCGACGGCGTCGCCGGCGAGGACTCCCGGCGCTTCCTGATCCGCAACTGCTACCTCAACCCCGTCATCTACTCCAAGTACCGGCCGTACTGGACCCGGGCGGGCTTCCGCGTGATCGACTGCCCGTCGCTCACGCAGCGGGGCAAGAGCAGCACGGACATCAACCTCGTCCTGGACGCGATGGACGCCCTGTCCGGCGCGGCACACATTGAAGAGTTTTTCGTGGCCTCGGCGGACGCGGATTTCACCTCCCTGATCCAACGTTTCCGCGCCGCGGACCGGATGACCACGGTGATTGCTGCCGGCGCCGTGGCGTTCGCTTACCGGGAGATGGCGGACAGCGTGGTCGAATCCCACGACTTCGTGGCCGTCCTCAACGGGAGCGCGGCCGAGTCAATCCACACAGTGGCGTCCCCAAAGCAACCACCAGCCCCGGCCGCGGGCAAGCCGAAGCCCAAGCCGGCCTCGCCCGCGGTCCGCGAGCTCGTGGCCTTTGTCCGTTCCGCTCCGGGACCGGTTGCCGGCGCGATGGTTGCCCACCGCGCCCTCACGGCAGACCCGTCACTGAAGACAGACTGGGGAGGTGCCGGAAAGTTCGGCGCCTGGGTAGCGCAGATCGGCCAGAGCGTGGAATATTCTCCAGCCCAGAGCGGCTGGGTCTGGGACGCCAAACGCTTCTCGGCCGAGGATCTTCCTGCCCCCGCCAGCCTGCAGCCGGCGATCGAGGAACAGATCATCAGGGTGACGGATGTCCCGGCGCTCTCGTCCGACCAGTTCCGGCAGGTCTTCCTGTCGCTGGAAGCGAAGCTTCGCGAACACCCCGGCAACCGCGTTGAGCTGTCCAAGGCGGTGCGCGACGACTGCGTCGCGGCGGGGCAGCCGGTCTCCCGCGCGGCCGTCAACTTCGTTCTGCAAGGCCTGGGGTATGCCGGGGTCCCGCTCACCGTCGCGTTGCCGGCCCCGGAACTGGCGGCGGCGTGGACGAGGAACGTCGAGGAACTCTGCCGGGTGGCGCTGATGGAGTTCGACGACGGCGAGAAGCTCGCGCTGCGCCGCTGGGCCAGCGGGGGCCTGCTGGAGGACAAACCCGGCGCTGCGGCAGGGTAGGCGGCGCACCTTCGGTGGCGGTCCCGCTCCGAGCGGGAACTTGGGCTAATATCTATTGGTTAGACGAACATACAACTAGTCCATCGAAGGAATTAGCGTGACTCCGCCCGCCGAAAGAGAAGGCTACTGGTACCCGCCGAAGGCACACGGGCAGCCCTACGCCGTCGATATCCTGAACGCGCTCCGGGAGTACCGGGCCTCGGAAACCGCCATGCGCCGGCGCACCCGCAACTCCATGGCAATGGGCGAGACCGACCTCCTGGCACTGCGCTACCTCCTCGAGGCTGAGACTGCCGGCCAGGAAGTCCGCCCCAAGGAACTCGCCGCCCGGCTGGGCATGACCTCCGCATCCATGACTGCCCTGGTTGACCGCATGGCAACCAGCGGGTACATCACGCGCCAGCCGCACCCGTCGGACCGCCGCGCCATCATCCTTCGCCCCACCCGCGGGGCCGACGAGGAAGTCCGCCACACCCTGGGCAAAATGCACGGCCGGATGATCGAGGTGGCCGAATCCCTGAGCGATGAGGAAGCCAAGGCGGTGCTGCATTTCCTGCTGCACATGCGCAAAGCCGTGGACGAAATCGACGTCGACGGCGACTAGAACCGGCGTCGACTGGACAACCACCAAACACTAGTTAGACTAGCTACATTGTGAACTAGTTACTAGAATGGTGGATCGAATGACGGCCGTAGTTGATCGCAAGACATCTGGAACCAACCTGCCCGCCGTCACGGACGCCAGCGCTCCTGCATCGGGTTCCCCCTCCCACTGCGGCGCGGCCATGACCATGGCCGCGGCCGAGTCGGCCTCCTTGCCGTGGGCGCCGCTGCAGTCAGGGTTCGCCGCGTGGACATGCGGATGCGGCTACCGGCTGGACGCGGATATTGCCGCTGAACCCCTCGCCGCCGTGCGGCTGGCCTCCGCCCGGGTGGAGAGCCTGCACTGGGAACTGGACGCGGCCCAGGAGCGCTTCGAAAACGCCCTCAAGGCAGCATCGGGCCTCGGGGCGGACCGCTCGGCCCTGGCCCTGGCCGCAGGGCTGACACCGGACGAGCTGCAAGATTTGCTGCAGTGACACTCGCCCTCACCCGGCGGCCGGCACCGGCTGCCGCTCCCCGGGCCGCCTTCTCCGGCCCCCTCCCAGAAGACCGACTGCTGGACCGGCACTACCGGCTGAGGACTTTGGCGGGCAGAGGCTCCGAGGCCGACGTCTACCGGGCCACCGACGCCGCCAACGGCTCCGAGGTGGCCGTCAAGATCTTCCGGTCCGACGCCAGCGACGCGGCATCGCCGTTCAGCCGGGAGAAGGACCTTCACACCCCGCTCCACCACCGGAATATCGTTCGCGTCAAGGGCTACGGCCGCATGCCGGATGACGGCGGCCTCGGGTCCGGGCGGAACTACCTGGTCACCGAGCTGGTGAGCGGTCCGGACCTTCGGACCGTCCTGCGGGACGGGCCACTGCGGATGCCCCTCGTGGCGGCCTGGATGGGCGACGTCGCCGGCGCGCTGGCGCACGTCCACCGCAAGGGCGTGGTCCACAATGACGTCAAACCGGCCAACATCCTTGCGGACCGTTCCGCGAGCGCGGGTCCCGCGGGGCTGGCGAAACTGACTGATTTCGGCATTGCCACCAGTTCGCGGCACCGGCCGAACCATGCCGCCTCCGGCACACCGCACTATCTGAGCCCCGAAGCCGTGCATGGGACAACCACCACCAGCGCCAGCGACATCTACGCGCTGGGGCTCGTCACGTTCGAGTGCCTCACCGGCATCAAGGCCTTCCCCGGCCCCGCGCTGGAGTCCATGGTGGCCCGGACGCTCCGCGGACCCCGGCTCCCGGACACGGTCCGGCGGCGCTGGTCCATGCTGCTGCACTCCATGACCGACGCCGAGCCCGGCAACCGGCCCACCGCGGCCGAAGCCCACCGTGCGCTGAAACGAATCGGCCGGTAGAGCGCACCCGCGCTACAGCGTTGCGGCCTCTTCCTGGGCCAGCCTGATCAGCCGGAGTTCGTCCTCCACCGCGCGGGCGGGCCAGTAGTCCTTTGCCAGCTCGTCCGCGAAGACCCGGTCCGCCGCCGGGAAGAGCTTCCCGAACAATCCGGCCGCATGCAGCAACGCGAACAGCGCCGTCGTCCTGGCGTCGTGCCCCTTCGATTCGGGCGCGGCGGCACCGGGCCCGGCACCCGCCGCGGCATCAGGCGTGGCGGGCTCCGATGCCTCCGATTCGACTGCCGCCGTCGTATCGGGCTGAGGAGCCGACGGCTCCTCAGCCCCGGTCTTCTCGGCCTCGGACGGTGCACCGCTCAGCGCGGCCTCAAGCTTTTCCAGCAACGCCGCCTCCGGCGCATGGTCCTTTTCCGGGTACCGCACGGCCCGGAACCGGGCCAGATGCTTTTCGCCGACATGTTCCACGATCCCCCGCGACGCCATCGTCTCGTAGACGCGCTGCACTTCGGTGCGGCCTTCCAGCATGGACACCCACCGCTTGGGAGTGTGGGGCCGCGACTTGCCCCGGATGAGTTCCAGCTCGTGCTGGTAGTCCGCCGGCGCTGCCGTGCCGGTAGCGCGGACATGTTTTCCCTGCAGCTCGATCGCGCCAGCCAGTTCCAGCTCGGCCAGGATGGCCCCGGCCAGCGTGGTCCTGAGCGCGAACACCGGCACCGCGGGCTTGCCGTCATTGTCATTTGTCGCCAGCAGGAGGAAGGCCTGGGGAAGGCTCAGCTCCGCGGCCTTCGGTGTCTCAGCATTCATACGATCATCGTGGCCCTGTTGGCGGAGCCCCACAATGAGCATTTCGTCCCGACCCTCGTTCTCCGAGACTCCGGCGAGGCGATAGTTTGGTGGCATGACGGCTAGTTACAGGTACGACGTCGAGATCCTCCACCTGCTCGTCTCGCCTGCCCACGCCTACTTCGGCCGTGCCCGTGACGGCGCAGCCGACGTTCCCACCCCTGACGCCGCGCGGGCCGAGTTCGTGGCCGGCAAGGGAATAGTTGGGGACCGGTTCTTCGGCAAGGCCGCCCACATGGATGCCGCCGTGACCGTCTTCGCCGTCGAGGCCCTCGACGCGATAGCCGCCGAGCTGGGGACTGTCCCGTTTGACCCGCTGCTGACGCGCCGCAACGTGCACCTCCGAGGCGCCGAGCTGGCTCCGCTGCTCGGCCACCACTTCGCCCTGGAATCCGGCGGCGAGCTGGTGCGCTTCAAGGCCGGGCGGCCCGCCCATCCCTGCGCCTGGATGGACGAGATGCTCGCCCCCGGCGCCCACGAGGCCATGCGGGGTCGGGGCGGGGTGCGGTGTCAGGTGCTGTCCGACGGCGCCCTGCACCGTGGGCCGGCGGTACTGATCAGCCCGGTGCCGCTTGACCCGGACCGCGCGGGCGACGCGGTGCTGCTGCGCCCGTCGCGACTGCCGTAGCGCGGACGCCGGCCACAACGTCCATGGTCTCGACGCCGGACTGGATACCAGGACCCATGTGCAACGCATGCAAAATCGGCCTATGACCAAGTCCCAGATGCGGCGTAAACCGTGACGTTTGACGAGTCGTTCCGGACCGCCCTTGGCGTGGTCATCCTCGTCGGGATGGCAACGGTCGTGCTGGCGGGCGCGCGGGTGCCGGCCCCCTGGTCCGCCGCGTTCGCCGTCGCCCGCGGCGCCGTGCAGCTCGCCGCCATCAGCTTTGTCCTGTCCGGTGTAATCCAGTCGCCCTGGCTGGTCGCGGCGGCCCTAACGGTCATGTTCACCATCGCGGCAACCACCTCGGCGCGACGGCTCGGGTCGCTCCGCTCGCGGTTGCTCCCCGTGGCAGCCAGCATGGGCGCCGGAGTCCTCGCCGCGGGCATCGTGGTGTTTGCCACCGGGGCGATCGCGTTCACGCCCAGATACGTTCTGGCGATCGGTGGCATAGTGATCGGGAACGCGATGACTATCGCGACCCTGTCCGGCCGCCGGTTCGTTGAGCTGGTCAACGACCGCTGGGATGAGGTCGAAGGGTGGCTCGCACTCGGGGCGCGCCCGCGCCAGGCGACTGCAGACCAAGTTCGCCAGGCCATTTCGGCGGCTCTTGTTCCGACGGTTGATCAAACCAAAACCACAGGGCTGGTCACCCTTCCCGGCGCGTTCGTGGGAGCGATCTTCGGCGGCGTTTCTCCGTTGGAGGCGGGACGGTTCCAGATCGTGGTTCTCGCCGCCATCATAGGCGCCGGCAGCCTCGTCGCCGTCGGGCTTACCGCGTGGCTCGCGCCGATACGGGTCCGCCCCGCACGCCTCTGAATCACTGCAGCCGCCGCACGCTGACGTCCTCCCGCGCCGCCCGACACGGCCCCCGTCACCCGAGCCGCGCGCCACTTTCGTAGACTCTATGGAGATCCGACGTGTCCCCTCTGGGGACATGCCCGCCAGAGGAAGAGTCATCGATGAAGATTATCGTCCTAGTCAAGGAGGTCCCCGACACGTACGGGGACCGAAAACTGAACCTTGAAACAGGCCTCGCCGACCGGGAGGCCAGCGAAACTGTCATCGATGAGATCGGCGAGCGGGCGCTGGAGCTGGCCCTGACCTACGCCGACGCGAACGAGGGCACCGACGTCGCCGTCCTCTCCCTCGCCCCCGAAGGTGCGACGGCGACGATCCGCAAGGGGCTCGCGATGGGCGCCGGCAGCGCCATCCACATCTGCGACGAGGCGCTCCGGGGCGCGGATCTTGGCCTGACCGCCAACACCCTCGCGGCAGCGATCCGCCGCGCCGGCTTTGACCTGGTCATCGCCGGCAACGTCTCCACCGACGGATCCGGCGGCATGGTCCCCGCCATGCTGGCGGAATTGCTGGACGTGCCGCTCGCCTCCGGGCTGAGTTCCGTGGAGATCCGCGACGGCGCGGTCTCCGGCACCCGGGCCGTTGAATCCGGCGTGCAGCAGGTGTCCGCGGACCTGCCCGCGGTCATTTCCATCACCGAGGCGCTCCCCGGGCCGCGCTTCCCCAATTTCAAGGGCATCATGGCCGCGAAGAAGAAGCCCCTTGAGGTGCTGACGCTCGCGGACCTCGACGTCACGGCCGACGACCCGGACGCGGCGCGGTCGATCATGCTGACCATTGCCGAGAAGCCCCCGCGCGCGGCAGGCACCAAGATCGTTGACGAGGGCGATGCCGGCGAGAAGCTGGCCGAGTTCCTGATCGAAAACCGACTGGCGTAAGGAACAACGGACATGACTGAATTCCCTCGTGACGCAATCCTGGTCGTCGTCGAAACCCGCGCCTCCGGCGAACTGGAGAAGGCCGCGGCCGGACTGTTCGGCGCCGCCACGGCAGCCGGCACGCCGGTTGCCCTGGTACTGGCCGCCCCCGACGCCGGGAGTGCCGCCGCCGCTGAGGCCGCCGGCCTGGGTGCCGCGCACGTACTGATCGCCGAAACCCCGGATGCGTCCGCGCTGGGCGTGCCGGGCGTTGACGCGCTGGCCGCCGCCGTCGAGCAGGTGCGGCCGGATGCCATCCTGATCTCGCATTCCCTCAACGGGCGCGACCTCGCCGGCCGGTACGCCGCCCGGTCGCGGGCCGCGGTGTCCGTCGACGCCGTCGGGGTCTCCCGCGATGACGAGGGCGTCGTCGCCCACCACTCAGTCTACGGCGGCGCCTACGACGTGACGTCCTCGGCCACGTTCGGGCCTCCGGTTATCACCATCCGGCAGGGCTCCATCGAGGCCCGCGCCGAGGCGCAGCCGCCGGCGTCGGACACCCTGGCGGTGACGCCCTCCGGCAGGAAGGCCGCGCGGATCGATTCCTTCGAGGAGGTCATCGCCGCCACGACCCGGCCGGAGCTGCGCGGTGCCGCGAAGGTGGTCGCGGGCGGCCGCGGCCTCGGGTCGGCGGAACAGTTCGCCCTGGTCGAGCAGCTCGCGGACACCCTCGGCGCCGCCATCGGTGCTTCGCGTGCCGCGGTGGACGCCGGCTACGTCCCGCAGTCGCAGCAGGTGGGCCAGACCGGGGTGTCCGTGTCCTCGCAGCTGTACATCGCACTGGGCATCTCCGGGGCGATCCAGCACCGGGCCGGCATGCAGACCGCGAAGACGATCGTCGCCGTCAACAAGGATGCTGACGCGCCCATCTTTGAGATCGCCGATTTTGGGGTGGTGGGCGACGTCTTCAAGGTTGTCCCCCAGCTCATCAGCGCCCTCGAGGCCCGGAAGAAGTAGCGATGGCGACTCAGTCCGGCTCCCTCCGACGGGGACTCCCTCGCGTGCCGGGCGGCGAGCCGTGGCCGCCGGCCGGCCAGGCGCCCGAACGCATGGTTTCCGCCCCCGCTGCCGCCCAGGAAACGGCTCCAGCTACGACGGCGTTGTCCGCCCCGGTGCTCGCAGCCGGCGTTCCTTCCGTAACCGCCCCGGCAGCAGGCTCGGGTGCGCGGCAGCTCCGCCGCGGGCTGCCGCGTGTGCCGGGCGGCGAGCCCTGGCCTCCCGCTGGCGTGGGTCCGCTGTCGGCGGCGCCCGTGTCCGAGGCTCCGGTCGCGGCCGCCGAGCCTGCGACGGCCACTCCGGCTGCCGCTCCGACGCCGGCCGCTCCGATTGCTCCGGTTGAGGAGGCCGTGCAGGCGACGACGCCGGCTTCAGCAGCGACCGCTGCTGCGCCTACGCCGGGGACCGCCCAGCTTCGCCGCGGACTCCCCCGCGTCCCGGGCGGCGAACCGTGGCCGCCGGCCGGACTTGCACCGGCAGCCACCGCCCCAACCCCTGCCCCGGTTCCCGCACCCACCCCGCAGGCGGTTCCCGAACCTGCGGCCCAGGCTCCTGCTCCGGCTGAAGTTCCGGCCGCCGTCGTCCTCCCGGAGACCGCGTCGGAAGCAAAACCGCCAGCGGCCACGAGAGAGCGGGAAACGCCCCCGGCCGCGGCGGCACCGCCCGCCGTCGTCGAACAACCCGCAAAACCATCAACTCCCGCCAAGCCCAAAACCGAGGCAAAGCTTTACGGCTCGCGGACCCTGGCCCAGTGGGTCAAGCGCATTGCGCTCCTCGCTGTGGCAGCGATTGCCGCCGCCGGGATCCTCATCCTCGCCGCGCGGGGAGTGACGACATTGCCGGGCGTGCCGGCGTTCCTCGAGCGGTACCCCGGCGAGTACCACCTGCCCGAGACCGCCGAACAAGGCTTCCCGTGGTGGGCGCAGTGGGCGCATTTCTTCAACTTCTTCCTGATGGCGCTGATCATCCGGTCCGGTTACCAGGTGCGCACGCAGCAGAAGCCGCCGGCGTTCTGGACGCCCAAGCGCGGCGGGAAAAAGATCAGCATCACGCTGTGGCTGCACCAGTCGCTGGACATCCTGTGGCTGGCCAACGGCCTCATCTTTGCGGTGCTGCTGTTCGCCTCGGGCCACTGGATGCGGATTGTCCCGACCAGCTGGGAGGTGTTCCCGAACGCGGCCTCCGCGCTGCTGCAGTACCTGACGCTCGACTGGCCGGTGGAGAACGGCTGGGTGAACTACAACAGCCTGCAGCAGTTGATGTACTTCTTGGTGGTGTTCATCGCGGCCCCGCTCGCGGCGATCACCGGGGTGCGCATGAGCGAGTTCTGGCCGAAGAACGCGACGACGCTGAACAAGGCCTACCCGGTGGAGGTGGCGCGGGCGCTCCACTTCCCCGCGATGCTGTTCTTCGTGCTGTTCATCCTGATCCACGTGTTCCTGGTATTCGCGACGGGCGCGCTGCGCAACCTGAACCACATGTTCGCCGGCACCGACGAGGTGAACTGGGTGGGCTTCTGGCTCTTCGCGGCCGCCATCGCCATCACCACTGCCGGCTGGTACGCCGCCCGCCCGATCGTGCTCGCCCCGATCGCCAGGCTGTTCGGGAAGATCAGCAGCCGCTAGGCCGGTAGGCGAGTGTCCGGACGGTCAATTTTTCGCTCCTACCGGCGCCTCCGGGGCCGTGGTACGTTCAGCGTGATCGGGATGTCCGGACACGGCCCCTTGACCTGCCCGGTTCCTGGCACAGTCCCAGAAAGCAGAGGCACGTGATGCCAACACTATTGATTTTCCATGAAGTCGACGACGTCGAACATTGGCTCAAGTCACCCAAACGCGAGGAAGTTTTCGGCCCTCTGGGCATTACGGTTCGGACCTTTACCGACCCGGCCAAGAGCCAGCGCGTAGGCCTGATTGCCGAGGTCCCGGACCTGGACGCGTTCCAGCGCATCATGGCGACGCCGGAGGCGGCCGAAGCGATGAAATTCGACGGCGTCCGGCCGGACACCATTCTGATACTCGTCGAGCCCTAAGCCTCCGGCCAAGACCCAGCGGGCAGGCTGGCGTCGATGAGGAAGGTCATGAACGCCGGCGTCTCGTAGGGGTGCGCGGACAGTGCGGCGTTGACGATGGCGTCGCGCCGGGAGCGCGGGTAGATGGCCTCGATCCGCGTTTCCGGAACTTCCTCGGGGGAACCGACGGCGCCGATGGCAGGGTGCGCGCCCGGCAGCGGCATGAAGCGCCCGGTGCCTTCGGCGCTAAACGAGCAGTGGGAGTAGTTACCCAGCCTGCCCGCCCCGGCGTCGCCGATGGCCTGCCGGACGGCGTGAGCTGCGTCGGTGGGGACGTAAATGACCAGGCAATCCATCGGCTCCATGACTGAAAGTCCCGGTCAGCTGGCCGGGTCGTATTGGAAGGCGCGTACCTCCTGCGAGCAGCGGCAGGCGGCCGCGATCTTGGCCGCCCACTCCACAGCCGCATCGTAGGACGGCAGTTCCAGCACAGAGTAGCCACCTTCGAGCTGCGTTGTCTGTGGGTAGGTGCCCTCGCGGACGGTCCCGTCGGCGTCCACCATGACCGGCGGAATGCTCTCGTCGATGCCGCCGCCGAAGACCCAGACGCCAGCGTCCTTCGCCTCCTGGACGACGGCGTGCGACGCGTCCGCAACGGCCTGCAGCTCCTCCTCGGGGAAGACCATGGCGGCACTTGGAAACGAGATCAGGTACTTCGTCATCGGGTGGGCTCCTTCTTCGCAGAACGGGGGATGGCGTTCATCCTCGCGGACGGTGTAGGGACCGCGCAAGGTACGAGCCGGGCCCGGCTCACGAACCCAGCCCGTCCCGGCGGCGCTGCAAGGTGGCGGCCTCGGCGGAGTTTCCCGCCAGTTCGATCGCTTTCCCATACGCCGCACGCGCCTCCGTGGCGCGGCCCAGCCTCCGCAGCAGTTCTGCGCGGGTGGCGTGGTAAGCGTGGTAGCCGGCCAGGTCTGCCTCAAGCCGGTCGACGGCGGCGAGCGCCACCTGCGGCCCGTCCAGCTCCCCCACCGCCACGGCCCGGTTCAGCTCGACAACCGGCGACGGGTCGAGGGCCACCAGCTGGTCGTAGAGCGCGACGATCTGGGACCAGTCAGTGTCACGGAAATCGCGGGCCGAGGTATGCACGGCGTTGATCGCCGCGAGGAGCTGGTACGGCCCCGGGGCCAGCCCGGAGGCGAGACGCTCCCGCACCAGACGGTGGCCCTCGGCGATCAGCGATGCATCCCAGGCATCCCGGTCTTGCTCGTCGAGGGTCACCAGCTCGCCGCCTGCCGAGATCCGGGCGCCACTGCGGGCCTCGGTGAGGAGCGTCAGGGCCAGCAGCCCGGCCACCTCGCCGTCGTCGGGCATCAGGGTCCGGAGCAGGCGGGTGAGCCGGATGGCCTCGGCAGTGAGGTCGGAGCGGACGGGGTCGAAGCCGGGGACTGTCGCCAGATAGCCCTCGTTGAAGACAAGGTAGAGCACGGCGAGCACGCCCGCGACCCTGCCCGGCAGGTCCTCCGCGGACGGCACCCGGTACGGGATCCGCGCGGCCTTGATCTTGGCCTTCGCGCGGGTGATCCGCTGCCCCATAGTGCTCTCCTGGACGAGGAAGGCCCGGGCGATCTCCGGCACGGTCAGCCCGCCCACCATACGCAGGGTCAGGGCCACGCGGGTCTGCAGCGCGAGTGCCGGGTGGCAGCAGGTGAAAATCAGCCGGAGCCGGTCGTCGTCGACGGCGCCGGGAGGTTCGGGAGGGTCGTCGTCGAACACCAACTGGGCCTCCTGGTGTTTGCCGTCGCGCTTGTTTTCGCGCCGGAGCCGGTCGATGGCCTTGCGCTTGGCCGTGGTGGTCAGCCATGCGCCGGGGTTGGGCGGGACGCCGTCTGACGGCCAGCGTTCGACGGCGGTCGCGAACGCCTCGGCCGCCGCCTCCTCGGCGAGGTCGAGGTCGCCGAAACGGCGGGTCAGGGCGGCGACCACCCGGGCCCAGTTCTCCCGGTAGGCATGGGCGACGGCGACGCCGGCGTCGGTTCCGTTCACAGGAACGGCCGCACCTCGACCTTCCGGTTGCAGGCCTTCGACCCCTCGGCGGCGAGCTTAAGGGCGACGTCGAGGTCCGGGGCGTCGATGATCCAGAAGCCGGCGAGGTACTCCTTCGACTCCACAAAGGGCCCGTCCGTGACCACCGAGGAATCGCCACCCCGGTTGTCGACGACGGTGGCCGTGTCGGGGAATCCCAGCCCGCCGGCGAAGACCCAGTGGCCCTCGGCCTGGAGCCGGTCGTTGAACACGTCGATCGCCGCCATCTCGTCCGACGGCGCGAGCTCCAGCTGGTCGTGGATCACGGAAAGCAAGAACTGCATGTCATCTCCTTAGGTTTGGGGCGCCCCTCGCGGGCGGCCGCTCACCTCTACTACGAACAACTCTGCCCCGATTCGACGGGAAATGTGCGGTGGGTGGTCGCCGCCGGGTCGAAGATCTAAAGATTGGACGCCCGGATGGCGTCCGCAACGCTTTCAAGATGCAGCCGCATTGCCTCGGATGCGCCGTCGGCATCGTGTCGGCACACTGCGTCGATGATCGCGAGATGCTGTGGAAGGGAAACGCTGGGGCGCCCGGGCTGGCGCGCCAGCTGGAACTGAAAGCGCACGGCCTGGCCGCGGAGCCGCTTGATCGTCGCCTCGGCAGTTTTCTGAGCGCTCACTGCAATGATCCTGGCGTGCAGACGCTGATTGCACAGCGAGTACGCCTCCCGGTCTCCGCGTTCGACCGCCTCCTCCATCTCCTTCGCGAGCTTTCGGAGGTCAGCTGATTCGGCTTCGGATATTCTTTCGGCTGCCTTCCGGGCGCACAGCGCTTCGAGTGCGGCTCGGACTTCGGTGATCTCCAGCGCCTCGTCGACAGAAACGGCCCTCACTCGAGCCCCTCGGTTCTGGACGCGTTCGACTAAGCCTTCGACGCTCAGCTCGGACAAGGCAACACGAACGTTGCCACGGCTGGCCCCGTACTCGTCCGCCAAGTCGGCCTCAACGAGCCGCTGCTTCGGCACGAGTTCCCCCCGGATGATCGCACTGCGCAGAACGTCAACTAGCTCGGAGGCCGAGAGGTTGCCACTGGCCGTCTCCCTAACTGCTGTCATGCTCGCCCCTTCGGAACGTAGTTCGGTGCACTTCCTCTTTGTATTGTAAACAATTTTGTCAGGACCGTACCGGCTCCGCACTTCCCGGCGGCCGCAGAGCAGCAAAAATATTTCGCTGGCGATATTGCTAACAATTTCGTCAACGGATATCGTCGTGTGTACTGCATCACTATCGAGGGAGCTAACACAGTGGTTCAAGCCACCAGCCAGGGCACGACGAATGGCCGCCCGCGGGTGCACGGCGCTCAGACCGCGATTCCGTGCTGGTTCATGCGCGGAGGTACTTCGAAGGGTCCGTTCTTCCGGGCCACAGACCTCCCGGAGGACGCTACTTCCCGCGACGCCATACTGCTGGCCTCGATGGGATCCCCGGACCCCCGCCAGATTGACGGCTTAGGCGGTGCCACTTCGCTGACCAGTAAGGCCGGCATTGTCGCCGTCAGTGAACGTGGCGACGCCGACCTCGAGTTCCAGTTTGCCCAGCTCCAGCCCAATAGCGACGTCGTCGATCTGACTCCCAATTGCGGAAATATGCTCGCGGCGGTGGTGCCCTTCGCCCTCGAGTCCGGCCTCCTGGTCGCCGAGGACGACACCACAACGGCACGGGTTCTCACGCTCAACACGGGCCAAATTGCCGAGATCACGGTGCCCACACCGGCCGGCGAGTTCGGCCGATATGTGGAGTACGCCGGCGAAGCCCAGATCGACGGCGTACCCGGATCCGCTGCCCCCATCTCCATCAATTTCCTCGACACCGCCGGATCGGTCTGTTCCTCGTTGCTGCCCACAGGCCACGTGCGGGATCGTGTGGAGGTGCCCGGTGTCGGAGCGGTTGACGTGACATGCATCGACAACGGCCAGCCGCTGGTGATCGTGGCCGCAGCGGCGCTCGGCCGCACCGGTTACGAGCCGACGACTGCACTGAACGAGGACCAGGATCTCAAGTCGCGGTTGCAGGACCTGCGCCTTGCCTGCGGCGAGCTAATGGGCCTCGGTGACGTGAGCGGCAGGAACTATCCGAAGATGACGCTAGTTTCGCGGCCGACTCAAGGAGGCGCGATCAACACCCGCAGCTTTATCCCCCACGTCTGCCACGACTCCATCGGAGTCCTGGCCGCAGTCACGGCGGCAACCGCGTGCGTGATCGAGGGAACTGTCGCCCATGACCTCGCGGAGATTCCCCCCGGAGCCCGCGGTCAGGTGTCCGTGGAGCATCCCGCCGGGGAGTTCAGCATTGACCTGAGCCTCGACCCGGCAAACCCCCAGCGCGTCATCAAATCTGCGCTGCTGCGCACAGCCCGGCTCCTCATGGCCGGAGACGTATTCATCCCGCGCCACACCTGGACCCCGAGCGCGGACGCACTTGAGGAGAAGCACCAATGATCATCGATTGCCATGGCCATTTCACCACCGCCCCGGAGGAATTGGAGCAGTGGCGAACCCAACAGATCGCCGGCCTCCAAAACCCTGCGGCAGCCCCCACGCGGGCAGACTTGCGCATCACCGATGCCCAACTGCAGGAAAGTATCGAAGCGAACCAACTGCGCCTCATGGACGAGCGCGGCATCGACCTGACGATTTTCTCCCCTCGCGCCTCGTTCATGGCCCACCACGTCGGCGGCTTCGAGACCTCCGCACAGTGGGCCGCCATCTGCAATGAACTCTGCTTCCGGGTCAGCGAACTCTATCCCGAGCGGTTCGTACCTGCCGCCATGCTCCCCCAGTCCCCCGGCGTCGACCCCGCAACCTGCATCCCCGAACTCACGGTGTGCGTCGAGGAGTACGGAGCAGTCGCGCTGAACCTGAACCCTGACCCGTCCGGCGGCCATTGGACCGCCCCACCCCTCACCGACCGGTCCTGGTACCCGATCTACGAAAAAATGGTCGAATACGACATCCCGGCCATGATCCACGTCAGCACCAGCGTCAACCCGGCCTTCCACACCACCGGAGCGCACTACCTGAATGCCGACACCACGGCATTTATGCAACTCGTCCAAGGGGACCTGTTCACCGATTTCCCCACGCTCAAACTGGTCATTCCGCACGGCGGCGGCGCCGCGCCCTTCCACTGGGGACGTTTCCGCGGCCTGGCCATGGCATTGAACAAGCCTCCGCTGGAGGAGCACGTGATGCGCAACGTCTTCTTTGATACATGCGTCTACCACCAGCCCGGCATTGATCTGCTGCTGGACGTCGTCCCCACACGCAACATCTTGTTCGCTTCCGAAATGATCGGCGCCGTCCGGGACATCGATCCATGTACCGGCCACCACTTCGACGACACCCGTCGTTACCTCGAAGATTCCGGCCTGTCCGAGGCTGATCTGGCATCCGTCCAGGAGCACAACGCCCGCACCGTCTACCCCCGATTGAATGCCTTGCTCAAGCAGCAGGGCCGCTGAACTCTCATTAGGAGCAAAGATCCATGCAGGAACTCGGAATCGTACACCGCACCATAAACCGCGCCTCCCGCGCGGACGTCGAAGCGCTGGCGGCGTTCGCCGTCAGCACCATCCATGAAGCCATGGGCCGCCTTGGCCTGATGCGCCCTTACATCCGCCCGGTCTACCCGACGGCGCGGCTTTGCGGCACCGCGGTCACGGTGCTCCTTCAGCCCGGCGACAACTGGATGCTGCACGTGGCAGCCGAACAGGTCCAGCCCGGCGACGTCCTCGTCGCTGCCTGCACCACCGAATGCGAAGACGGGTTCTTCGGCGACCTGCTCGCCACCTCCGTTCGTGCGCAGGGCGGTGTGGGGCTAGTGATCGACGGCGGCTGCCGGGACGTTGCCTCCCTGCAGGAGATGGACTTTCCCGTCTTCAGCAGGGCCATCAACTCCAAGGGCACCATCAAGGCCACCCTCGGCTCCGTCAACGTTCCGGTGGTGTGCGCCAACGCCCTGGTCAACCCCGGCGATGTCGTGATCGGGGACATCGACGGCGTCGTGGTGGTTCCCGCCAGCCGTGCGGCAGACGTGGCCGAGTCCGCCCGGCAGCGTGAAGCGAACGAAGAGGGCAAGCGCCAACGGTTCGAGGCTGGCGAGCTTGGACTCGACATGTATTCCATGCGCCAACCACTCGAAGCCGCCGGACTGCGGTACATCGACTCATGAGTAATCTGGCCAAAGGAGACGCCATGAGCGCCACGTTCGCTAAATCCCCCGGGTGGCTGGACTGGTACCGCAACCCCTCCACCCCCCGCTTCAGCCTCCCCGAGGGGACGGTGGACGCCCACTGCCACGTTTTCGGACCCGGAGCCGAGTTCCCGTTCGCCCCGGAGCGCAAGTACACCCCGGGGGATGCGGGCAAACAGCAGCTCTTCGCCCTTCGCGATCACCTCGGAGTCAGCCGCAACGTCATTGTGCAGGCGACATGTCATGGGGCTGATAACAGTGCGATGGTGGACGCGGTCCAGGCTTCCGGCGGGCAGGCCTGCGGCGTCGCCACCGTCCGTCCCGACGTGACGGAAGCCGAACTGCGGCGCATGGATGAGAGCGGCGTGCGGGGTGTCCGGTTCAACTTCCTCAAACGGCTGGTCAGTGCCGCCCCGCAGTCTGACCTCGCTGAGATTGCGAAGAAGATCGCTCCGCTGGGCTGGCACATTGTCATCTACTTCGAGGGTGCAGATCTGGAGGAGCTGGAAGGCTTCTTCGGTTCCCTTCCCACCCCGCTCGTGGTGGACCACATGGGACGGCCGGACGTCACCAAGCCCGCTGACGGCCCCGAGTTCGACCGCTTTCTCCGGTTCACTGACAAGAACGATGTGTGGGTGAAGGTCAGCTGCCCGGAGCGGCTCAGCCTCACCGGGCCGCCGGCGCTCGACGGGCAGCAGCGCCCCTACACGGACGCAGTGCCTTTCGGACGCCGGGTCATCGCAGAGTTTCCGGACCGCGTGCTGTGGGGCAGCGACTGGCCGCACCCCAACCTCACCGATCACATGCCGGATGACGGACTCCTGGTCGACTACATACCGCAGGTAGCGGTGACCGCAGAGCAACAGCACAAGCTCCTCGTCGCCAACCCCATGCGGCTTTACTGGCCGGGCGAAGACGCCTAGCCCCCTCCACTCAAACCCATCTTCCCCAGAGGACTCCAATGATGCACTCCAATGCGGCAAACCGGCTCGACCGGCTTCCGATCTCCAAGTTCCACAAGATCACCCTGGTCGCCGTGTCCTTCGCGTACTTCTTCGAATTCGCGGACATCAACAGCTTCGCCACCACCGTTCCCAAGCTGATCAAGTTGTGGGGCGTCACCATCAACGAGATCGCCTACGTCACTTCCGCGTCTTTTGTCGGCATGTTCTTCGGCTCGCTCATTGCGAGCTGGCTTGCTGACAAGTGGGGACGAAAGAGGGCGCTGGTTCTTACCACGTTGTGGTTCTCCGCCTTCTCATTCGCCGCCGTCTTCGCCTGGGACATCGTCTCACTCGGAGTCTTCCGGGTGCTGACCTCGGCCGGCCTCTCAGCCATGACGGTGGTAGCGGTCATCTACGTCAACGAGGTCTTTCCGGCCGCCGTCCGCGGCAAGTACCAGGCATACGCCATCGTCATCGGCATCTGTGGAACGCCTGCCACCAACCTCATCGCCAGCATGGTGGTTCCCCTCAGCGACTGGTCGTGGCGGCTGGTGTACCTCTGGGGAGCACTGGGCATTGTCTTCGTCTTCTTCGTCCGCTACCTGAAGGAGTCTCCACGCTGGTATGAAAGCAAGGGCCAGTACGACAAAGCGGACGCCGCCCTCACCGACATCGAGGCGCGGGTTGCTGCAGAAAAAGGGCCGCTGGCAGCTCCTGCCGCACCGGCCGAGTCCGCACAGGCAACCAAAACCAAGGCCCCGTTCAAGCTCCTGCTACAAAAGAAATACCTCGGCCCCACCCTCCTGCTTACGGTTCTGTGGGTGACGCAGACGATTGGCTTCTTCGGGTACTCAAGCTGGGCGCCGACCCTCCTGGCCAAGGAAGGCTTCAGTGTTGAAAACTCCATCTTCTACGTGGCGCTGACCACCGTGGGTGCTCCCCTCGGTTCCTTCCTGGCATCCTTGGTCACTGACCGCTTTGAGCGGAAGTGGTGCCTGGTGGTCTTCGGCACGACCATCGCTGTCTGCGGTCTCCTCTACGGGCTTACCTTCAACCCGATCCTGATCGTTGTCTTTGGTTTCCTCGTGAACCTCTTCGAACGAGGCTACACAGCCCTCGCCTACGCCTACTCCCCCGAATTGTTCGATACAGCGGGCCGCTCGTTGGGAACCGGCGTCTCGTACGGCCTGGGCAGGCTTTCTAACGCTGCGGGTCCGCTGATCATCGCGGGCTTGTACAACGGAAGCGGATACCAAAGTGTTTTCTTCTTTATCGCCGGCACCTGGCTGTTTGGCGCACTCGCGCTAGCCTTCTTCGGCCCCAAAACCCGGCAGGCCCGGCTGGTTGACCGCGCCGAGTCACGCGACCTGGCGCCGTCAGCCTCAACGCATCAGGCCTGAAAACGCGAGCAGCGGGCTGTCCCGGCTCGTGGAGGTCACTGGAAGTAAAGGCCGGCGGGATGTCCCGCCGGCGTTTATCCGGCCCAGTCCTCGTCCCCGTACGCCCGGCCGCGGAAGTGCGCGCGGAGGTACTCGCCGACGACGGCGGCGCCCAGGTCCCCGGCGTCGGGCGCCACCACGCGGCCGTCGATCCGCTGAGCCATCCGGGCGACGAACCGTTCCAGGCCCGGGTCACTGCCGAGCCGGAAGAACGTCGCCTGGGCGCCGGCGCGGCCCAACCGGTCCAGCTCGGCGACGGTCACCCGGATGGTCTCCGGGTCCGGCGGATAAGAGAACCAGGACTCGCCGTCCGCCTCCAGGTGCGCGGTGGGTTCGCCGTCGGTCACCACCAGCAGGACCGGCTGCATGGACGGGTGCTGACGGAAGAACCGCCCAGCCAGCAGCAGGCCGTGGTGCAGGTTGGTGCCCTGCTCCCGGAAGGCGGGCAGGGCCGTGAGTTCGCCGATGTCCATGGTCTGCGCGTAGCGGCCGAAGCTGATCAGCTGCAGCCGGTCGCCGCGGAACTTGGTGGACACGAGGTGATGCAGGGCAAGCGCGGTGCGTTTCATCGGCACCCAGCGCCCCTCCGCGGCCATTGAGAAGGAGACATCCACCAGGAGCGCGACGGCGGCCTGCGTGCGCGCCTCGGTTTCGGTCACCTCGATGTCGTCCACCGCCAGGCGCAGGCCGTGGCGCGGATCGCCGCCGTCGGCAATGGTGCGGCGGATCGCGTTGGTGATGGTCCGGGTGACGTCCCACGGCTCGGCGTCGCCGAACTCCCACGGCCGGCTGGAGCCGGTCTGCTCCCCCGCCGCCCCGGCGACGCGGGTGTCCCGGCGGCCCTGCCGGCCGGAGAGCTGCTTGGCGGTGTCGCGCAGCAGCGATCGGCCGAGCCGCCGCATGGCCTGTGGGGAGAGCTTGAGGTCGCCGTCGGCGCCGCGCTGGAGGAATCCGCCGTCGTGCATGGCCCGCTCGATCTCCGCCAAAGTGCGGGCCGACACCGCCGCGTCCTGCCCCAGCTGGCGGGCCAGGGCCTCCAGGTCCAGGTCGTCCAGGCGGGAGCCGTTGTAGGACTGGGACAGCTGTTCGGCGAGTTCATCCAGTTCGGCGAGGTCCTGCAGCACGCCGGTGCCGTCGCCGAGCCCCAGCCCCTCCTCGCCCTCGAAGCGTTCGGAGCCGGACCAGTCCTCCCCCGGGCGCAGCGCCTGCAGGTTGGCATCGAGTTGGCCCAGCTGTGCCATAAGCTCCGGCGAGCCGAACGCCTGCGCGGAGAGCCGCATCAGTTCCTCGCGCTGCTCGGCGGACATGGACTGCATGAGCCGCTGGGCGGCGGCCGCGCGCTGGGCGAGCGCGTCCAGCAGCTCCTCGACCGACTGCGGGTTCTCCGGGAAGTACTGCCCGTGCTTGGCCATGAACTCCTGGAAGTCCGCGTCGGTGTCCTCGCCGCGCCGGTGCTTGCTGAGCAGTTCGTTGAGGTCGGCCAGCATTTCGGCGACGGCCGCGCGGTCTTCCTCGGTGGCTCCCTCGAGTGCCTCCTTCATCCCGGCGAACCGCTGGTCCAGCATCTCGCGGCCTAGCAGGTCCTTGATCTGCTCGTAGGCCTCGCGGGCGGTGCTGGACTGCCAGTCGTAGGAGGCGAGTTCGTTGACCGCTGCCGCCGTGGACTGGGGCAGGTTCTGCAGTTGCATCTCGCGGAAGGCGCGGTCGGTGTCGTCCATCCGGACGTCGCGGGCCAGCTGTTTGCGCTCTTCCAGCACCGCGGTCTCCAGCAGTTTCTGGACCTCGTTGAGGGTGCCGTCCAGCTTGTGCTGGCCCAGCAGGTCCTTGCGCCGCTGCTGGACGCGGCCGGCGAGCTCGTCCAGCCCTTCCCGGTTCCGGCCGCCGCGGCGCAGGTACTCCTGCAGGGCATGCCGCGGCGAGTAGCCGGCCATCACGTCTTCGGCGACGGCGTCCAGGGCCTCCGCCAGGTCCACCGGCGGGGCGAGCGGATCGGGCCCGCCCGCGTAGCGGCTGTAGCGGGAGCGGTGGTGCGCGGTCATGGGCCCTCCTTAGCCGCGTTACCCGTAGACGGTCGCCTCGTCGTCGGAGTCCTTAGAGATCCGCCGGGCGAGGTAGAGGCCTTCCAGTGCCAGTTCGACGGCGGCGGCTCGCTGCCCGTCGTTGGTCGCGCCCAGGCGCGCGCCGATGTCGTCGTAGAGGCTGGATCCGTTAAGCGACGGGAGGTAGTCGAGGAACTCCCGCGCTGTGACGAGTTCGCCGGTGGTGACCGTGGTGTGGCCGTCCAGCGCCGCGACGAGTTCTCCCATGTCGAGGCCGTGGAAGTGCGCCCGCACGGCTTCGGCTGTGGCCATCCGCAGCAGGTGGTCCAGGATGTCCTGTTCCCGGCCTTCCTCGCCGGATTCGAACTCGATCTTCCCGGCGAGGACTTCCACGGCGGCGTCGAGGTCGATGATCCGGGCGACGGCCTCGTCCTCGCCGCGTACGCTGGCCCGGCGCAGGGCGGCCGCGGCGACGGTTTCGGCGCCGGCGATGGCGAACCGGGCGGACACCCCGGAGGTCTGGTTGATCGCCGGGGACTGCCGCAGCGCCCGGGTGTAACGGGCCAGGATCTCCAGGATGACAGGCGGGACGCCGGCCACCAGGTGGCCCTCCTGCCGGATGACGGCCACCTCGTCGTCGAGCTCAATCGGGTAGTGGGTGCGGATCTCGGCGCCGAAGCGGTCCCGCAGCGGCGTGATGATCCTGCCCCGGTTCGTGTAGTCCTCCGGGTTGGCGGACGCGACCACCAGGACGTCCAGCGGCAGCCTCAGCACAAAGCCGCGGATCTGGATGTCGCGTTCCTCCATCACGTTGAGCATGGAGACCTGGATCCGCTCGGCGAGGTCGGGCAGTTCGTTGATGGCTATGATGCCGCGGTTGGAGCGCGGGACCAGGCCGTAGTGGATCGTTTCCGGATCGCCCAGGCGGCGGCCCTCGGCCACCCGCATGGGGTCGACGTCGCCGATCAGGTCCGCGACGGAGGTGTCCGGCGTCGCGAGCTTCTCGACGTACCGTTCGGAGCGGTGCCGCCACGCCACCCGTAGCCGGTCCCCCTCGGTGAGGACACGGGCGCGGGAGTGCTCGGTGAGGGGTTCGTAGGGGTGCTCGTTCAGTTCCGAGTCCTCGATCACCGGCGACCACTCATCCAGCAGCCCGGCCAGGGTGCGGAGCAGCCGGGTCTTGCCCTGTCCGCGTTCGCCGAGCAGGACGACGTCGTGCCCGGCAAGCAATGCGCGCTCGAGCTGGGGCAGGACGGTGCGGCTGAAGCCGTACATCCCGGGCCAGGGGTCGCGGCCGGCGGCGAGCGCGGCGAGCAGGTTGTCGCGGATTTCGCGGCGCAGGTCCTTGTGGACGTGGCCGGAGGCGCGCAGTTCACCAACAGTGAAGATTTCGGGGCGATCACTCACTCCTCCACCGTAGACCTCGCCTCGGAACCATGGCACCCCCTAGGGTGAAACGTAATGACCGCAGCAACGCCTGGACCGTCATCGGAGCCCCCACGGCGGGGCACGCTCCTGCTTTTGGTGCGCCACGGGGAAACGCCGACGACGGGCCTGGTGCTGCCGGGCAGGGCGCCGGGACTGCACCTGTCCGAGCGGGGACGGGCCCAGGCCGAGCGTCTTTCCGAACGGCTCTCCGGCCTGGGCGTGGATGCCCTGTATTCCTCGCCCCTGGAGCGTGCCTGCGAGACGGCGGAGCCAACGGCAGTGCGCACGGGACTGGCGGTCAAGCACGACGACGGGTTGGTCGAGTGCGACTTCGGCGAGTGGACAGGATCCGCGATCGTCGACCTGGCGTCCTTGCCGGAGTGGCAGACCGTGCAGCACAGCCCGTCCGCCTTCCGCTTCCCGGACGGCGAGAGCTTCCCGGAAATGCAGGCGCGGATCGTCGGAGCGATGGAGGCGCTGTGCGCAGCCCACGCCGGGGGCGTGGTGGTGTGCTTCTCGCACGCCGACCCCATCAAGGCCGCGGTGGCCCATGCCCTCGGCACGCCGCTTGACCTGTTCCAGCGCATCTTCATCAGCCCGGGGTCCGTGTCCGCCATCTCCTACACGGACGGGCAGGACCCTGCGGTGCTGATGGTGAATTCGACGGCGGAGCCGCTCAGTGGGCTGAGGCCATCATGAATATGGGCAGTCGGTGTCCGTCCGGGAGCTGAGAGTGCTCACCGAGGGCAGCATCGAGCTGCTGGGCCTCATCCCGCGCAGCAGCAACCAGACGTTCCTGGTCCAGGTCACCTGGGGTGAGGATGTCGGGTACGCGGTCTACAAGCCGGAGGCCGGCGAACGGCCGCTGTCCGACTTCGAACCTGGCCTCTATAAGCGCGAACGCGCTGCCTACCTGCTCAGCGAGTAGTTGGGCGGGGGTGTTCCGCCGACGGTGATCCGCGACGTCCACGGGCTCTGATTCTCGGCAACATTCAAATTGCGCACCGTCATCTGGGACTTCGCCGGCGAACCCATCCTCGAAGGGCTGCTGGCCGACATCGCCCCGCTCGCCGAGGCCGTCCCCGCCGAGTTGGCAGAACTGCTCGACGAGGACAAGGTCACCGCCCTGAAGCGCCGAGTCCAGCGCCTGCTGCACGCGCGGATGCTCTCGGTTGACCACACCGGCATGCGCTACCCGTGGCCGCTGGTGTAAGTCCCGCTCGGGCCTCCCGATAATGGCCCTCCTGGGTTTGAACTGCCACTTGGCCGCTCGGAAGGCTTGCCCAGGGAGACTGAACGGAATGGCGAAGACGTGCTGAAGTAGGGAGTCGCCCCTACTTCTGGCTGACCTTGATTTTGCATTCAGCCCCGGCCTCAAATCCACACTTTTAATACGCCTGCGCGTGAGTAGGCTCGCGCGCGTGGCTTGCTCAAAGCCATCGATAGCAGCCTGCACCCGCCCTCGAAATTTCCCCATATCTCAGGGTTCTTGATGCTTAGGAAGACTTTCGGCACACGTTCGCTAGGACGACAACAGAGCTAGTGTTGATGATCTTCAACTCGCCTCAAGTTTTTCGCGTCTGCTGAAGTTCAAGTAGAAGCATGACCAACTATAGGGGCACATTAAACTATCAATTGATCATCGAGTAGTCCTCACTGAGGCTAGTCAGGTTGCGAGGTAATGCTTTCCATGACCGAGGACCCTTGAGGTAGCCGCTGCTTTCGATTCAGAACACGACTCCTGGTCAAATCTTGCTCATACTTCGCAATGCGGGTCTTCTTATCCTGCTCGGAATCGAATGTATAGCGCCTAGCGACTCGCTCTCTAAGGAAGATTTTCAAGTTCTCTTCATCGTAGCTACTGAGTTCACTAGTTCTAAATGTGATTGTGGCAAGCATGCCCAAGAATTCGCTAACGATCCATCGATGACCGTGAGTCGCGATGAGGTCGGGCAACATCTTGGTCCAATTTTTCTCTTGTATGTCGAAGGCGAACATGGCAGCCATTGCCATGCCGTAGTCGTCCTGGCGGAAGGCCGGGTCGTTGATCAGATCATCGTGGAGCAAGAGGAGCTTCCTGGAGGTCAGGCATGCGGAGAGGCCGGAAAATATAACGAATGTAGGGATAAACATCGCGATTCTGGACGTCATCTCCTCCGCCTTGTTCTCCCGTACATCCCCTTGTTCGACCAAGGAGTCGACCATCGAGCGCGCGGGCTCTTCGAACACGCCGTCCTTTTCCAGGGAGTCCAATGCAATGCCCCAGTGAAGTAGAACTTGCTTCAGAACGCGCAATTTGAGATCGAGATTTGCCAACTGATCAGAGTCGCGAAGGACGCGAGAAGCTAAATCAACAGCGCGGATACGCCGGAGCGTCGGCGAGAGCTTTGATAGGTCCTCCAGTGGAAATGGGACCATGTCGGCATCGTCTGAATAGTCGTATTCTTCCACGGCTTCTGAGTCGGACCCCACGCTTGGCCCCACCTCGTCCGGGCCGTCGGGATCCTCATCAGGGACCGGACCCTGGAAGAGCCCGCCCAATTCGTCGGGAGCTTTAGTCTTCTCGAACTTGCCAAATATTCGTCCACTGGGAGCCGCGCTAGGGAGGACCTGCAGGAGGCTACCGACATGCTCCACCACCCGGCTGTCACTGCGCAGAAGCGCGGCGTAATGCCGGATGATCGGCGCGTAGAAGACTGAGTCTGCCAACAGTTCCGCGAGAAATTCCGAATCGTCGATGGCAGCCTTGGCAGCGAAAAGATGCAGGTAGCTGGACTGTTGGAACTGAACAACACCATTCGTCACCCTAAGAACCCTAATCTCTCTAAAAGTCTCGAGAGTTCGGATTGGGTCTTCTTTCCAGCTGACGCTGGTGAAGTACTCCTGGATGCACTTAACGGCCTCGTCCTGCGCCAACGCACCCTTCCGTTGACGCACAAAAACTTTTGCCAGAGCGGAAAGAACTACTTGGCGATTTTGGGGATCTAGCGCATAGCGTGCATCAAGTAACGCCGATCCGTTTCGACCAAGAAGTAGGTTCACATAGTCGTCGAGGACGGCTGTTTCCGAGGAATGTTTACTGGCCTCCCCAAGCTGGGCAAAGAGACAAACCAGGAGGGAGACCGTGAACGGATTTCTCGGTAGATGCTCCCGCTTGAGTGCGTCCTGAACCGCGTCAGTGATGAAGCTGCTTCGCTTCGGGGCAACTATCCGCGCGAGAAGGTCAATCTCGGAGCGTCCAAGCTTTCCCAAGTATACGATTTCGGGAGCTAGGTGATTGTCCTTAAGGTCTCCAAAAAGCTGGTGCTCGTCTCCAATCTTGACTCCGACAACAATGAATCTGGCTCGCGACTCCCTAATATCATTGATGATGTTGTAGTAGTTATTGGAGTCATCCGGAACCAAATTATCGATCGCCACCACATGATCGGGAAGAGCGGCCTTCTTGTGATCTACGATGCGTCGAAGGATCGCTTCCTGCCGGACCTGCTGGTCCAGTGGCTTCTTAGTGAGATGACACCGTCTGCCGTCGACGAATATCGGAGCAGACCCTGGGCGTTCAAACGCGGCTTTGGCAACGATCCAGCGGAGCGCTGTCGTGATGCCCGACAGCTCTTCCCCCGCTAGAATGACGAGCTTGTCCTTTGAATACGATTCCTCTGCGTCTATCCGTCGGGGCCGAAGGTCATCGTCATAGTTCTGCATGGACGCGAATTGTTCGTGGGGAACGGGCAAGATGACGGGGGCTACCGTAATGTCGGCCAGTTCACAGTCTGCTGTCTCTTCGATGTGGGATCCAACGACGGTTTCTGCGCGTATCTGGTCGAGAATTGCCTCTCTGGCGAATGTAAGGCGATCCCTATTGGCGTCCGACTCGGACCCGATTTCTTCAGCCAGCTTGTCGATAAATTCCGCCAGTTCACTGTGGTCGCTACCGTAACTAAGCACCCGGATGTCATGTGAACCGTGGGCATCTTCCAATTCAGACATTTCTGACTCAAGGCACAACCTGAAGTGATCTCCGCGCGACTCTGGAAACATGGTTGAGTGACGACTGATTAGACGCGAGAAATTGGGATCATGCAGTCCACCGCCGAACCCCACATAGATGAACGACTTTGTGGAGTAGTGCGCTTGCTGGACGAACTGGCCACGATCGTCTCCCAGAAGCCGCGCGTAATCCGACTCCGAGAAAATGACAGATTCAGGAGAATTCCAGATGCCGTGAAGATGTCCGATCGCTTTGCTTTCATATCGGAAAACGGATCGCATCGCTTCGGGGTCTGTCCATGAAACGGATGGGAGGCGGAGGGCCTTCTCCATCAGGTCGTCATAGTTTGTTGTGAGGAGAGGGAGCCCCAGGGAAGCTAGAGCATGCGCAAGGTTCGTATGTCTGGCTCTAAGACTCCCGACTGAATCGCGGAGCCAATCTGCGTAGGTCTGTGGGCTTCGAGACCGTAGCTTTGCCGCTATTTGGCTTGCTACACCTATCAGGCCGGAAACGTCGGACTTGTTAAGGGCATATTCAAGGGTCATGTGTTGCATGGCTGCCCAGTCTTCATCGCTCGCGGCAGCCTTGATCCCGTGTTTGATAAGGCCGACCCAGTTGGCCGTGGTTGCGCCCCCAGTCATCGCCATACTTGCCCCGGCCCCCAAGATTAGGATCGCTTGTCCTGACCTGACCGCGGCCAGCAGCCGCTCCCTGTGCTCGTTCACGTGGTCCCCAATCCGAATGTATGAGTGCGGTCAGCCTCAGCAGGTCTACACCACCCGAGAATTCTCGCACGCGAATCCGACGCCCGCCGTATTTCTGCCACGAAATGCACCCGATTACTTCTCTGTCCCAGTCAGTTTGCAGCCGCGCGTGACAACGATAAATATCGGCCAGCGTGCGCATCGGCAGAATTAGTGGTCAGTTCTGGGGAGCTTTAGCAACTCACCAACTGAAAGAGGCCCAGAGCATTTCCCCACATTTCGTCGTGCTGACAAGCGATCTCAAGCGGACCAGTTAGCGCCGAGAAGATCTTTTCCCGCGCGCCGCCAGCCGCAGAAAAGACTTCTGGCAATACCTACCTCAGACCTCCGCCACGGGAGCCGCGAACTGGGCAGCGTACGACGCCGCGTACGCCGCGCCCGCCTCCAGCAGCGACGCGTGGATGCCCTGCTCCACGATCTGGCCGGCTTCCATCACCAGGATGAGATCGGCGTCGCGGATGGTGGAGAGCCGGTGGGCGATCGCGAACGACGTCCGGTCCGAACGCAGCGCACTCATCGCCTTCTGCACCAGCACCTCGGTGCGGGTGTCCACCGAGCTCGTGGCCTCGTCCAGGATCAGCACCGACGGGCGGGCCAGGAACGCCCTCGCGATCGTCAGCAGTTGCATCTCCCGCGCCGAGACATTCCCGCCCTCGTCCTCCAGCACTGTGTCGTAGCCGTCTGGCAGGGACTTCACGAACCGGTCCACGTACGTCGCCGGCCGTAGGCGATGTTGTCCCGGATGGTGCCGCCGAACAGCCAGGTGTCCTGCAGCACCATGCCCATCCGCGAGCGCAGCTCGTGCCGGGACATCGCGGCGACGTCCACGCCGTCGAGCGTGATCCGCCCGGCGTCGAGCTCGTAGAAGCGCATCATCAGGTTCACCAGCGTGGTCTTGCCCGCCCCGGTCGGACCGACAATCGCCACCGTCTGCCCCGGTTCCGTAGTCAGCCGACGGCCACACCTTCGGCCACGGCCAGGTCCTCACGGCCCGGCGCGCAGGCCACGTTGCGTCCGGCGATGCGTCCGGAAACCATCGCCCAGCCGATGTGGAGCCCGTGATTGAGCAGCTGGAGCCCGCCCTGGCCAGTAGACCCGGCGGCCCAGAGGCCGGGGATGGCTTCACCTTCGGGCGTGGTCACGCGGAGGTCTGTGTCGACGGCCAGGCCGCCGTCGGCCAGGGTGATGAAGGCGTTCATCGGCCCCAGCGCGTAGAACGGGCCTTCGCTCACGCCCCCGCCCAGGTGCTCGCGGTCGAAGTCGCCGTCCTTGCCGGCCGCCACCTTGGCATTCCAGTCCGAAACACTGGCCGTCAACACCGCCGGGTCGAGGCCGGTGCTTGCAGCCAGTGCCTCGATGGTCTCGGCCCGGTGGTAAACGTCCGGACGGTACCGCTTGTAGTCATCGACGTAGGCGTAGGCCACCCCCGGGAACGTGGAGACCGGGTTAGGCCAGGCCGAGAACTTCCTGGCCACCCGTTCGTCGAAGATCATGTAGGCGGTGTTCTTGGCATCCGCCGCGGTGGCCCGCGCCATGGCCTTGTCCGAATCCTCGTTGGCGATGCGCTTGCCCCCGTGACCCACGAGGATCGCCCCGGCTCGGTACATGGTGTTGTTGGGGCCGACCCAGCTGGTCAACGCTCCGCGGACCACGTACGCCAGGATCTTCCGCGGCAGCCGCTCGACCACCAGCCGCATGGCCTTGGAAATGAGGGGGTGCGAGGGCAGCATCTTGATCGGGTCCACCCGGGTGGAGGGCGCAAAGCGAAGCCCCTCGTACAGGCGGTCCATCTGGATCATGACCCCGCCGGCGTCGGCGCCCAGTTTGAAGCCGTCGCCGGTGGCGTTCGGGTTGACCGGCGGGATCTTGGCCGCGCCTTCCCCCACGTACTTGGCCTTCATTTCGGCGGACGCCGAGTAGTCGCCGGTGGCCAGGATGACTCCGCGCCGGCCGAAGTAGTCCTTGCCGTTGGCGCGCGCACCGATGATCTCGCCGTCGGCGTTGCGCAGCAGCACCTCCACGCGCATCGAAGTGTGAATGACAACGCCGCGTTTCTTGCACTCGCGCAGCAGGGCCTCGGCGTAGGCACCGGAGTTCGGCAGGACGTTGTGCATGCGCGGCTTCTCGTAGGGCGGCTCCGGGGTCGGACCAAGGAACTGCACGCCGATGCTGCTGAGCCACTCCACCGTGGAGCCAGCGTTTTCGGCCAGGATCCGGCGCAGTTCCTTGTTTTCGCGCTGCTCAAACTCGCCGTTGGCCACCTTCATGTCCTCAACGAACAACTCAACGCTGTCGTTGACCCCGGCGCGGTACTGGTAGGCCGTGTTGGCGGCGGTGAACGAGCCCACGGACATGGCCGTGCTGCCTCCCACCTTGGGGCACTTCTCCAGGACAACCACCGTCGCGCCGCTGGTGGCAGCGGAGATTGCGGCGCTCATGCCGGATCCTCCGCCGCCGATCACCAGAACGTCTGCTGTCGAATTCACTTCGTGTTCCCTTCACTTCCGTACCTGCCCGCGGCGGGCAGGTTTCCGTGCTGCATCAGTGCGGCCGCCCGCTCGGCCGCTGAATTACCGGCCCAGCGGCCGGTGATGTAACCGGGCGCCAGTCCGCCGGCGTAGCCATAGTTGGACAGCCCGCCGATGTCGGCGCCGGCCGCGTACAGCCCGGGTACCGCGGCGCCGTCGTGGTCCAGGGCCTCTCCCTGCGCGTTGGTGCGGATCCCGCCGAAGGTGAACGTGATGGAGGGCTGGACCATGAGTGCGTAGAAGGGGCCGTCCTGCGGCGCCCGCGCGGAGGCGGACACTGGAACGCCGTCGGCCGTGCCGCCCCCCTGGCCGGCCACTTCCGCATAGCGGTCCAGGGTGCGGGAGAGCTGATCGCGGTCAACACCCCAGCCGGCGACCAGGTCCACGAGCTCCGGCAGTGTCTGTGCGACGGCGTGCTGCCCGCCGGCGTCGATGGCTATGCCGAGGCGGTCGATGCTGCCCAGTCCCGGGAACGGTTCCTCCAGCACTTCCGTGCTCCGGACGAACTCGTCGAAGATCAGGATTCCCCGCGCCTGCGGCTGGAAGGTGACTGCCTGGTTGAGCAGTTCGTCGCCGTCGGTCTCGTCCGCGAAACGCTTGCCCTGCAGGTTCACCAGCACCGTCGAGCCGGAGTAGTACTGGGAATACGGGAGATAATGGGCGGCCTCGAAGCTGTCCAACGGATACGGCAGCAGGTGCCCGTAGAAGGTACTCATCGCCGTCGTACCCCCGGTTCCCGCAGCCCGCGCCAAGCGCAGCCCGTCGCCGACGCTGCCGGGGTTGGAGCGCAGCACCAGCCGGTCCGCGTTGGGCCCGACGGACCGCGTCAGTTCGGCGCGGTCACCCTGGAATCCGCCGCTGGCGAGGACGACGGCGGCCGCCTCGTAGCGGATTTGGTGCCCGTCCGCGGTCCGGACCAGGACACCGGTGACGGCGCCGCCGTCGTCCTGCAGGAGTGCGGTGACGGCCGCCCCGGCCGTGGACTCTCCTCCGGCCGCGACGACCTGGTCACGGCACCAGGCCAGGATGGCGTGGATGTCGGTGGAGTAGCCGATGCCGAAGGTCATGATGTCCCGCTTCGGTTCGGCCGCAACCCGGACGCCGGCGGCCCGCAACTCGGCGAGCGCTTCCTCGTAGTCGTCCACGAGGCGGCTGCCGAGGTCCAGGTTTCCCAGCGGAATCCGCTTCCGGTAGGCGTCCACGCTGGGAGCGGTCCAGAACATTCCCGCCGATAACGCGGCCGAGCCGCCGAACGTCGGTTGTTTCTCCAGGAGCGCCACTTTGGCTCCGCGCCGGGCCGCGGTCATGGCGGCGGTGGATCCGCTGACCCCGGATCCGACGACGACGACGTCCACCCGGCGGACCTCGTGCGCGCCGGGTGCCGCGTCCACGCCATGGTGCGAGGCCAGAGCGTCCTGCTGCGTGGCCGTGCTCATGGCGCCACGCTCGTTGCCAGCTTCGCGGCGGCGTGCTCGGCGGCGATCCGGCCGAAGACGACGCCCTTGCCCAGCGAGGTGCCGGTCATGTAGGCGGCGCCGTGGAATCCGCCGGTGAGCTCGCCGATGGCATAGAGCCCCGGGATCACGTCGCCGTCGACGTCCACCACCTCCGCGCTGGGGTTGATGGTCACGCCGCAGTAAGTGGTGGTCATCAGCGCCTTGGCCGGGTAAGCGTAGAACGGTCCCTGGTCCAGCGGCAGGAGTTCGCCGACGCCGTTGCACAGGTGGGTGCGGCCTACCTCGTCCTCGTCGCGGCCGGCAACCGAGCTGTTGTAGCGGGCCACGGTCGCCACCAGGGCGGCGGGGTCGATGCCGGCGGCCTCGGCCAGTTTCTCGAGCGAATCGGCCTTGAAGAGATGGCCGAGGTCCTCGATCATGCCAATATCATTGAGCGGGATGCCGGGGTGCGATTTGGCCCGGACCTTGGCGTCGAAGATCTCGAAGCCGAGGCCTTCCGGCTGCTTGAGCACCTCGCGGCCCAGGGTCTTGTAGGACTTGGACTCGTCCACGAACCGCCGGCCGTCCTGGTTCACGATGATCGCGCCCATGTAATACGCGGTAAGCAGTTCGTGGAATTCCTCGCCAGTGTCCGGGTGGGAACCGTAGGTGGCGGTGATGTAGGACATGTCCGCCACGCCGGCGCCCAGCTTCCAGGCCATCTTGAGGCCATCACCGGTGTTGCCCGCCCCGCCGTAGGGAATCGCCGCAAGCTGCTCAGGCGCAAAGGTCCGCAGCAGCTCGGTGCTCCGGCTGAACCCGCCCGTCGCCAGGATCACCCCGGCGCGTGCATTGAACAGCGCCTCGCTTCCGTCAGCTTCGACGACGACGCCGGTAACCACGCCTTCGTGGCCGCGTACCAGCCGGACCGCGCGGTGTCCCAGCCGGGTTTCCCCGCCGTGTTCGGTGAAGGACCGGTGCAGCTTGGCGAGCAGTTCGGTGATCACCGTGTTGTGGCTGCGCGGTGCGGACTGCCCGGAGCTGATTTCCAGGGCACGGAACTTGGCGCCTTGCTCCTTCAGCCAGCGGTAGGTCTCGTCCTGGCGGTCAAGGTAGGCATCCACCAGGGCGCGGTCGTTGACGCCGCCGCCGGTGGAGAGCAGGTCCTGCAGGAAGAGGTCCGCGGAGTCCTGGACGCCTTCGGCCGCCTGCTCCTCGGTTCCGGAGAAGGCGAAGAATCCGCCGCTCATGGCCGAGGATCCGCCGAGCTTGCCGGTCTTTTCCAGGAGCGCCACTTTGAGGCCGGCTTGCGCCGCGCTGGTGGCTGCGGACTGTCCCGCGATGCCGGATCCGAGGACCACCACATCGTAGTCGTACTGGGGCATGGTCATGGTGCTGTCCCTTTCAAGGGTCTTGTCATTGGTGCTGCCGCGTCCGTGAGGGAAGCGGTGGGGCTCGCGCCGGGCGCTTGTCAGCAGGTGAGGAATCCGCCGTTGACGTCCAGGCTGGTGCCGGTGATGTAGGTGGACTGGTTCCCGGTGAGGAAGGCCACCGCGTCGGCGATCTCCTCAGGCGTCGCGAAACGCTTCATCGGCACCTGGCCCAGAAGCCTGGCGTCCTGGGGAACATCGCCCATCATGGGGGTCTGCACGAAGCCCGGTGCCACGCCGTTCACGCGGATCCGGAAATCCGCCAGTTCGTGGGCCAGGCTGGCTGTCAGGTTCTGCAGCGCCGCTTTCGATGCCCCGTAAACCACGGAGCTGGGCAGGAAGGGGCCGAACGCCGCGTCCGGGCCGCCGCCCGTGCCGGTCTTGGCGGTGATAGACAGCAGGTTCACGATGCTCGCGGAACCATCCCTGGGCATGTGCCGGTAGACCTCGCGCACCAGGAAGAACGGTGCCGCGACATTGACCGCCATGACGCTGTTCCACTCGTCGTCGCTGAGTTCAAAGAAGCGGATCTTGCCGCCGTTGCGCTTGGGCGAGATGCCGACGGCGTTGACCACCACCCCCACCGGGCCGGTCTCGGCCGCGAACGCGGCAAGTGCCTTGTTGGTCGCGCCGTCGGCCAGGTTGCCGGCGAAGCCGCGGTGTTCGGCCCAGCCCACCTCGGGGAGCGACGCGGCCGTCCGGTCAGCGGCGTCCTGGTCGAGATCGGCGACGACGACGGCGTAGCCTTCCTTCGCGAGGCGCCGGCTGATCGTCTGGCCGATGCCGCCGGCGCCGCCGGTCACGATCGCCGTCTGCAGCAGGACCGGATGCTTACGCGTTTCCGGATCGAGCATAAAGGTGGGGTTACTGGTCATGGCCGTGCTCCTGGTTCAGGCTGAACGCCGTATGCGGGTCGGTGACGGCAACGGGCAGGCTGCGGATCGGGGAGAAGGACGTCGGGTACATGATCCGGTTTTCCATCGTCATGATCATCGGCCTGATGATGGCCAGGCATTCCTGCCATTTGCCGCTCTTGGCGAGCTCGGCGCGGCGGTCCCGGCGCTCTTCCAGGTTCTCGTAGGCCCAGAAGTGGTTGAGCTCGTTTTGCCGCCCGAATTCGGTGACGAAGTAGCCGAGGAAGCCTCCCAGAATCGGCTTCTGCGCGGGCAGGCCGATGTTTTCGTAGGCGTCGAGGTACTCATTGAGCCGGGCGGCCGTATGCAGGACGTAGGTGCGCTGTTCGACGATCATGGCGTCACATTGCCTCTCGGGTGGCGGCGGCGCCGACCAGTCCGGTGGCAGCGGGCGCCGTCGTCGTCTCCTCGGCGGAAACGTACCGGCCGAAGCGGTGCTGGCCTCCTTCGAGGGTCTTCCCGTCGCCCATGAGCACCAGGTTGATCAGGGCCGCAACGATGATCACGATCCAGGCGATGGTGATGGAGACTGTGCTGCCGCCGCTGATGCTCATCAGCCAGGAAGCCAGGAACGGTGCGGGCGCGGCGAAAATGAGGTTAGAACCGGTCAGGGCGAGTGCGGATCCGGTGTAGCGCATGTGGGTGGGGAACGCCTCGGCGAAGAGAGCGCCTTGGCCCGCGTTTCCGAACTGCGCAGTCACCAGGGAGAACGCCACCATGCCGAGCGTCAGAGGGAAGCTGCCCAGGTTCACCACGGGGAAGAACAGGACCGCGGCGAGCAGGGTGCCTGCCGATCCGATCGTCAGGATCCGACGACGGCCGTAGACGTCCGCGAGCCGGCCGCCCCACCAGATCGCGATCACGGAGAGGAAGTTGGAGATCATGATGATCGTGAACGTCTGGCTCTGGGTAAAGCCATGGCTCGTGAGGTAGCTGATGCCGAACACGGAGACGATGTAGAACGTCACGACAATCGGGGCGAAGGCCAGGATGAGCCGCAGGATGGTGACGCCGTGGGTCTTGATCACGGTGGCCGGGTTGGTGGCTTCCTGCGCGAGTTCCTGCATACCTTCCTTGAACACCGGCGTTTCCTCCACCTTGAGCCGGATGTAGATTCCCACGGCCACCAGCAGGATGCTCAGCAGGAACGGTACGCGCCAGCCCCAGGAGAGGAAGGCTTCCGGGCTCAGTACGCCGGAGAGGACGGCGAGCATGAGGTTGGCGGCCACCTGGCTGATGGGGGAACCCATTGCCATAAGCCCGCCGTAGAAGGCGCGGCGGTCCGAGGGTGCGTGTTCCATGGTCATCAGCTGGGCGCCCGTTGCCTCGCCGCCCAGCGCGATGCCCTGCACGAAGCGCATGAGGACCAGCAGCACCGGGGCGGCGACGCCGATCGCCGACTGCGGCGGAAGCAGGCCGATGACCATCGACCCGACGCCCATCGTGATGAAGGTGGTGAGGAGGATCTTGCGCCGTCCCAGCCGGTCCCCCAAGTGGCCGAACACGATTCCGCCGAGCGGCCGTGCCACGAAGCCGACGCCGAACGTGGCGAAGGACGCCAGCAGCGCGATGGTGGGATTCATGTCATTGAAGAACAACTTGGGGAAGACAGTGGCGGCCATGGCGCCGTAGACGGCGAAGTCGAACCATTCGAGGGCGGACCCGAAGGTACCGCTGAGGACTGCGCGCTTGGCTTGGCGGGAGGCGGGCAGTGTGGGCTTGAGCGGCCGCTTTACCGCTCGGGTGGGGTGGGACAGACTCATCAGGACTCCTTTGTCGGGTGAGCAGGGCGGGCAGGTGCACCGCGGTGGGGTGTTTAGGTTCGCAACCTCGGGTGGGACCTAGCCGAAGCAGGTTCTGGAGGTGGGGTCATCCGGTGATGTGACACTAGCCACGTCTTCGCATGTGACGCAATTACTGCTAGATTTTATTGCGTGATACGCAAAGATGACGCACCGAGGGTCGAATCCGTGCACCGCGCACTGGTTTTGCTCAAACACATGTCCCGGCAGGGCTCGATCAGCGTGACGGAGGCCTCCGGCATCCTGGACGTCAACCCGTCCACGGCGCAGCGGCTGCTGGCTACCCTCGTGGGAGACGGGTTCGCCGAGCAGGCGGCGCAGCGGAGGTACGTACCGGGCCGCGAATACCGGAAGGCGGTCATCGACAACACACCGCCGTCCCTCATCGTGCGCGCCCGCCCATACCTCGAGCGGCTGTTTGCGCGGGTCGGCGAGACGAGCCACCTTGCCGCGCTGATCGGCACGGACATCCACCACCTGGACGGCATCGAGGCCACCACGCACGCCCTGCGTTTTGGCCTGCGCACGGGGGTCATCCTGCCGGCCCACGTGACATCCTCCGGGAAGGCCATCCTCGCGGACCTGCCGCGGGAAGACATCGAACGGCGCTACGGCATCCTGGATGACTCAGCTGCCGATGCCAACGCAGGCATCGACTTCCCTAAGCTGTACCGGGATGTTGACCAGACCCGCCGGACAGGGATTGGCATGAACTTCGAGGAGAGCGAGGATGCCGTCGCGGCCCTGGGCGTGTCCCTGGGCGTGGTGGACGGCCAGCACGCGGCGCTGAGCATCGCGATGCCGATGACCCGGTTCGCCCGGCAGGATGCCAAGCGACTGTCCGCGCAGTTGCTGGAAACGGCCGCTGAATTTAGGCGGCAGGAGCTGCAGGCGTGACGTGCGGGGTGGGCGGCCTCGTCGTCTGGCTCGGCGTCCAGCTCCTAAACCGCATACCTGGGATCCGGAGGAACGATCACATAATGCCGGTCGGTACGAGAAGGGCCCAGGCAAGCGCCGGGCCGACCAGCACGACGCCGCCTGCGTAGATCATGAGCTGGCGGTAGACGCGGTGCCGGTCGCTCTCGCTTGCGTTGGCCACCACCAGCGCACCGTCAGTGGAGAACGGGGAGACATCCACAACGGTGGCGGCAATAGCCAGCGCCGCAACTGCTCCGGAAGCGCTCAACGAACTGGTGGCCAGGAGCGGACCGGCAACGGGGATGAACGCTGTCAGCAGTGCCGTGGAGGAGGCGAAGGCTGAGCTGACGCCGATCACGTAGCAGAGGACCAGGGCGACCAGCAATGGCGCGCCGAGTGCCAAGGCCTGCTTGGCAAGGGTGTCGATGACGCCCACGTGCTGGAGCAGGGAGACATAGGTGATCATGCCGGCCACGAGGAGAACCGTGGACCAGGAGATGCCGCCGATGAACGTCTGGTGTTCCCTGATGTTGACTAAGGCCAGCAGGAGGCCGGCAGAAAGGGCGACAAAGCCGATCGGCAGATGGAACCCAAGGGTGCACACCAGAATCGCGGCGATCAGCGTGAGGGTAAGGATCTGCTGGCCGTGGGGACGAGCGGTACGGGTTGTGTCGAGATCCGCATGTTGGCCGTTCTCACCATCGCGCAGCCTGCCCAGCAGGGCGAAGACGGCAATGGTGAGGGCGGAGAGAATGAGGTTGAGGGCGAAGCTCGCCGTGAAGAGTGCCCCCTGGGAAATAGGGAAGCCGTTCTTCAGCGCGACGTCGTGGACCAGCACGCCGGCCACGGACAACGGGGAAAAGCCGCCAGCATGGGCTCCGTTGATGATGAACGCCCCCATCAGCACGGGATGGATGCGTGATTCGTAGGCGAAGCCCAGGGCTGCCGGTGCCAGCAGCGCGACAGCGGCCGGAGAGAAAGTACCCAGCGACGTCAACGTGGCAGCAATCAGGAAGAACACCCACGGCAAGAGCATGGTCTTGCCCCGGACGAGGCGCACGCAGCTTTGCACGATGATGTCGATGGTGCCGTTCCGCTGGGCCATGCTGAAGAAATAGGTCACCCCGATGATCGTCAGGACAATGCTGGCGGGGAACTCCGCCAGGATCTCCTTGTCGGTCATGCCGAGCAGGAAGTACCCGACGCCAAAGGATGCAACCAGCCCCATGACGCCGATGTTCAACGGCCACTTAGTAGCGACGACAAACATCACGACGAGGATGACGAGGGGAATGATCTGGACGGCGGTCATGGTCCCCTCCGGTTTCACGGCGGACGCAGGCTGGAAGCTGCCTCCGCCGAGCAGGAGGCAAACCAGAGCCAGGACGGCGAGCACGCTCGCAGCCATCAGCAGGATAAGGCGCCGAGGGGCAGTACGCTGCGGACGTTTGCCGGGGCTGTCGCCCACAGGAGCAGCAGTGCGCTGCGCGGTCTTAGTCACCTTGGTCTCCTCCTTGAGAACGGCTACACCGACACAGCCGCTTACAGCGCTGTCGTCGGCCGGCTCCCGCACGGGCGGACCCGGAGCCCTTGCTCGCCGACGGGGCGTGACTGCAGCGGCTTGGTAGAGCATATCCGGCGCTGGGAGTCTGCGCGGATTAGTTACGGGCCGGACGCTCAGGGATCGGGTAGGTGCAGCGGGGCGGCGCACGTTGCGAATTGGCGATGATCCCGGTGATCATCATTCGCCGCCCCGCTGCGGTCCGTTGCCCGGGCCCTCAGGGCCCGGGCAGCTTGCGGGTTACTTGCTGTAGCCGAAGACCTTGTTCCACTTGGCCAGGTCGTCCTTGCCGAAGGTGGTCGCGTCAGAGTTCGCCATCCGGTAGACCTTGCCGGAGTCGGCGGCCGGCAGCTTGATACCCATGATGGTGGGCGGCTCGACGTCGGTGCGGGCCGGGTATTCGCCCAGCTGTGCGAAAACCTTCTGGCCCTGCTTGGACAGGTTGTAGTTCATGAACACCTTGGCCGCCTCAACGTTCGTGGCGGACCCGGCCATGCCCAGGTAGTAGTCATAGGCCACGAGCCCCTCATCCGGAACGATGAACTTCACCGGGGCCTTGTCCTGCACGGCCGAGATGTTGGTGCCGCTGATGGTCACGGTTCCCACCGCCACCTCGCCGCGGGCCAGCGCAGTGGCCTCGGCGCCCAGGGAGTCGTAGATGGTGGGCTTCTGCGCCGCGTACTTGGCGAAGTAGTCCGAGCCCATCTTCGTTTCCATGAACCGGCTCAAGGAGGCGGTGCTGCCGCCGGAGCCGCCCTGTACGATGCCCAGCTTCCCCTGCCACTTGCCGCTGACGGCGTCGGCCCAGGACTTCGGGGCGTCCGCTTCCTTGACCAGCTGGGTGTTGTAGCCGAGCGTGTAGACGGAGTTGAACATGCGGGTGAACTGGCCGCCGTCGATCGAGACGTCCTTGAACTGCGCCGCACCCGGCACGTCATAGGCCTTCCAGACCTTTGCGTCCTCCAGGGTCTTGGCGATGCGGTAGTCGGACGTGCGGATGACGTCCGCCCCCAGCTTGCCGGCGCCCTGCTCGGACTGGACGCGCTCGGCGAGCTTGTTCGGCGTCAGGCGCACCACGTTGACCTTAATACCGGTGTCCTTGGTGAAGGCCGCCACCAGGGCGCTCTCGGAGGACTCCGTGTAGCCCGAATACAGGCTCAGCGTCTGGGTCTTGGCCTTGTCATAGGTGGCCTTGTCGGCGATGTTTTCGCCGTTGATGACCAGGCCGTCGTCGGTCTTTACCTCCGCCGTGGCGGTGACAACGCTGGTGCCCTGGGCGGAGCCGCCGCAGGCGGCCATGCTCAGCGAGAGGACGACGCCGAGGCCGAGAAGGGGGATTTTGGACGCTAACTTCATTGTTTAGACCCTTTCAAATGGTGTGGTTTGGGAAGCGTTACTTGGCGCCGAGCTTGCGGTCGGCGCCCACCTTCTGGGCGATCACCGCCAGCACGGCGATCACGACGATGTACAGAACGCTGACGGCCGCTGCGGCCTGGCTCTGCCCGTTGTCGAAGTTGTCGAACACGAGGATCGAGAGGATCCGGGTGTTGGAGGTGAAGAGGAAGATCGAGGCGCTGAGCTCACGCATGGAGAGCATGAGGAACAGCAGGAACGAGGACGTGATGCCGACGCGCATCAGCGGGAGGGTGACCGAGACGATCGCCTTGGCCCGCCGGGCCCCGAGCATAACGGCGCTGTCCTCCAGGTCCTGGTCCATCTGCAGCATCGACGCCGAGATGCCCCGGTAACCCTGCGGCAGGAAGACCGCCACGCAGGCGATCGCCAGGATGGCCAGCGTCCCGTAGACCGGAACCGGGAGCAGCAGCCAGGTCCAGAGGAGGCCGATGCCCATAACGATGGCGGGAACCGCCAGCGGCGTCATGGCGATCAGCTCGATCAGCTGGCCGAGGCGCGACTTGGTCCGGTAGCGGACGTAGGAGGCGATGAAGCTCAGCGTGGTGCCGGCGATGGCAGCCAGGAGGGCCACCATCACGCTGTTGCGCAGGGCCAGCTGGAAGTCGTGGGAGCCCAGCACGTCCGCGAGCTTCGCGAAGCTCGTCGCCCCGGTCTCGAAGAGCTGGGAGATGGAGGCCACGAACGGGGTGGCCTGCATGGACGCTGCGAGCAGCGCGAGCATCGGGAGGACGACGGCGACGGCGAAATAGGCGAGCGCGATGATGGTGAACGGCCAGCGCAGCTTCCGCAGCGGGACCTGGCGCGGCCGGTTGCCCTTGCCGGTCACCGTGGTGAACTTGCGCTTGTTGATGATGCGCTGCTGGATCACGGTGATGATCAGCAGGGCGGCCGTCAGGACGATCGCGATGCTGGCCGCCTGGTTGCTCTTGGCCGGCGTCGCGCTCATCAGGCGGTAGATGTAGGTGGGCAGGGTGTCGATGCCGGCCGGGTTTCCGATCACCTGGGCGACGGGGAAATTTTCCATGGTCAGGGCGAAGACCAGGATCGCGGACCCGAGGACGGCAGGCAGTGCCAGCGGCAGCGTGACGGTGCGCAGCATGGTCTTCAGGGTGGCCCCGTGGACCGTGGCCGCCTCTTCGAGGTCGGCGTTCATCATGGACAGCGAGCTGTGCATCAGCAGGAAGGCGTACGGGGCGTAGAAGATCCCGAGTACGAAGATCAGCCCCGGCAGGCTGTAGATGTTGATGATGAAGTCGATGCCGAGGTCGCGGAGCAGGATGTTCAGGTAGCCGGCGCTCGGGGAGGACAGCAGCGACCAGGCCAGGGCGCCGACCAGGGCGGGGATGAACATCGGGGCCATGCCGATGAAGAAGATGAACTTCCGCAGCGGCGCGTCGGTGCGGGCACAGACGAAGGCCAGGAACGCCCCGATGACCAGTGCCACCACGGCCGATCCGGCGCCCACCATGAGCGAGTTGCCGAGCGCCCCCAGGGCTTCGGGGCTGGCCAGAAGGATCAGGTTGTCCAGCGTCAGCCCGCCCAGGGAGATGTTGCCCGGGCGGGGAACGGCGTCGGAAAACGCCGCGAGCAGCACCAGCGCCAGCGGCAGGAGCACCAGGACGGCCAGGATCGCGATGATGATCATGGCGGGGGTGCTTTTGCGCAGGTTCCCCAGAGCCTTGGTCCCGCGGTAGGCGACGGGGGCGGGGCTGGCCGTGATGACGGGGTCCGCCAGGGGCGTCTTGAGGCTCATACCAGCACCTCCGCCGGGAGGATCTGGACCTGCGACGGGTCGATGCTGACCCAGACCGAGTCGCCCACCTCGTGCTGTTCGCCCCGCTTGATGGTGCCCAGGGCGTCCAGTTCCAGGCCGCCCTCCAGTTCGACGGCGTAGCGCACGTCGTTGCCCTGGAAGCCGGCCACCATGACCTTGCCCTGCCAGGCGTTGGGCGCCGTCGTGGGCCGGGAGCTGATCTGGAGGTCTTCGGCGCGCATGCAGACCTTCATCCGCTGCGGGGCCGTGGCGGCGCGCTGGGCGGAGTGGACGGTGAGGTCGTGCCCGGCAACCTTGGCGGTGGCGGAGCCGTCCGCCGCCGGCACGGCCTCGCAGTCCATGACGTTGGAGACGCCCAGGAAGTGGGCGATCGAGGCGCTGGCCGGGGTCTCGTACATTTCCCGCGGGCCGCCGATCTGGACGATCTTGCCGCCCTGCAGGAGGGCGATGCGGTCCGCCAGGGCGAAGGCCTCGTGCTGGTCGTGGGTGACGTAGACGCAGGTCAGGCCGAGGCGCAGCTGGATTTCGCGGAGTTCGACGCGGAGGCGGTCGCGGAGCCGGGCGTCCAGGTTGGACAGCGGCTCGTCAAGCATCAGCACGCTGGGGCGCATCACCAGGCTGCGGGCCAGGGCCACGCGCTGCATCTGGCCGCCGCTGAGGAGGCTGGCGCCCCGGTCGGCGAACTTCTCCAGGCCCACCATGGTGAGCACTTCCATCACCCGTTCCTGCGTTTCGGCTTTGGAGAGCCGCTGCAGCTTCAGGGAGTACGCGACGTTCTGGAAGACCGTCATGTGCGGCCACACCGCGTAGGACTGGAAGACCATGCCGACGTTGCGCTTGTTCGGCGGCAGGTTGATGCCCTTTTCCGAATCGAACACCACGACGTCGTCGATGATGATCCGGCCGGAGCTGGGTTCCTCCAGGCCGGCAAGGCAGCGCATGGTGCTGGTCTTGCCGCAGCCGGACTGGCCCAGGAGAACCAGGGCCTCGCCGTCGCCGATGTCTAGGTTGAGGTTCTCGATGGCGACGAAATCGCCGTACTTGAGCTGCAAATTCTGGATGCTGATTTTCATGACACGTCCTTGTGAATGTAAGCCTGCCGCCCGGTCAGTCGCCGGGGACGAGCACTGTTCCTTCGCTGATGACCCTGGCGGACCGTTGGAATGCGACTTTGGTGGGAACCGCTGCGTCCAGTGCCGTCCTGGTCGCGCCGTTGAGGAGGTGGATCGCCAGGGTGTCGCCGCCGTTATGGTCCGGCTGGGCAAACGCGGCGTTCGCGACGACGGAGCCGGCGCGGCCGGAGGCGGCGGCGATGGCGACGGCGCTGGTGAGGCCGATGGCCGGGTGGAGGGCGCCCATGGAGATCATCCGTGCGGAGACGCCCGTCTCCCCTGCCGGCGGCGGCCCGACGATGCCAACCTTGGGAATGGAGGTCAGGTGGCTGGGGATGCCCATGACCTTGGCGGCGGCGGCCCGCAGTTCCGGTGCGAGGGCCACCAGCTGCTCGAGTTCTTCCGCGCTCTCCCGGCCGGTGAAGCCAAAGTCCTGTGGATCGAAGAGCGCCGCCGGGGCCCCGGCGTCGATCAGGGTGGCGTGGAAGGTGCGGCCCTGGACGGTGACCTCGTCGACGACGTGGCCGGTGGGCAGCTCCGTCTCGAAGCTGGTCCAGCTGCTGCTCTCGAAGATGATGTCCACCGGGACGCCCGGGTAATACTGCCCCGGGATCTGCCGGGCGCCGTAGGTGGGGACCTCGCCGCCCGGGGTGGGAACCTCGCAGACCAGGCTGAGTCCGGTGACCGTGTTGACGATCGTGACCCGGGAGACGCCGTCGGCCGGTGTCGCCAGCCGGGCGTGCAGCGCGTACAGGCCCAGGCCCGTGGCGCAGTTGCCGCAGTTGCTGTCCCATTCCACCGAGGGGTTGTCGATTGCCACCTGGGCGAAGCGGTAGTTCACGACGCCGTCGGCCGAGCCGAGGTCATCGACGATGATCGCCTTGCTGGTGGTGGAGGATGCGCCGCCGACGCCGTCGATCTGGCGGAGGTCCGGTGAGCCGAAGGTGCGGATCAGCAGGCGTTCGATGTCCGCGGTGTCCGCCGGCAGGTCGCTCTGGCGGAAGATCCAGCACTTGCTCGTCCCGCCGCGGACCAGGGCGGCCGGGACCTGAATGACTGACATTCGCGGGGGGTCCGATTCCCCCAGTTGGACCGTGCCGGTGGGGCTGGTCATGGTGTCTCCTCAATGGTGCCTGCGTACCGTCGTTGGTACCGGTCGATCTTTGAAGCACTTTCGGTACAGTTTTGGGAAACTGTCCTCGCTTTCGATCGAATGTATACCGTTTGAGAGAAGCGAGCAACAAAAATGTGTGTTGGCACACACTCATTACCAAGCCGTGACATAAAGTCGGGGACGGCGCTCCTTCCATGTCGACCGAACGCGGAGAATGTATACCGTGTGTTAAAATGGCCTGCGACTGTATGTTGAGTTGAATCAGGACCGCCTGATGTTCACAACAGCTGCTGCCACAAGGAGGAGACCAGTGATGAGCAATCCGGTACTCATGAGTCCGTACCTGATGATTCGCAACGCGATCATTGCCCAGGAGTTCCCGCCTAAGGCCCAGTTGGTGGAGACCGCGCTCGCCAAGAAGTACAACGTGTCCCGCACCCCTATCCGGGAAGCCCTTCGCCGCCTGGAAACCGAGGGCCTCGTGGAGCGGATCGGGTCCCGCATGCAGGTCCGGGAGTACCGGCCCGAGGAGATGCTGGACCTCTACGAAGTGCGCTCTTTCCTGGAGGAAGCCGCCGCCAAGACGGCAGCTCTGCGGCACACGGACATGGACCTCATGCTGATCGAGCGCGCCCACCAGAGCATGGTGGACCTGAAGTTCGAGGAGGCCACTGCGGCCCAGTTGGCCGCCGTGAACCGCACCTTCCACGAACGCATCTGGGCGGCGAGCCACAGCGCCGCGCTGCTGGATCTGCTCGACCGCATCCTGGTCCACTTCATCCGCTACCCCGGCACCACCCTGGCCACGCCGGCTCGCTGGAATCAGGTGCTGAAGGAACACGAGGAACTGGTGGCCGCCATCCGCGACCGCGACGCGGAGCGGGCCGGCAAGATCGCCAGTGCCCACCTGGAAGTTGCCAAGAACATCCGGATCGAGATGTACATCGACGCACAGGAGATCCCTGCGCCGTAAGACCCCTGCAGGTCACCCGGTGCCCGCAGGGCGTCCGGGAGCACCGCCATGAGTGACTAAAGAAGGAGATCGACCAGTGTCAGGCATCGTCATCGTTGGCGTCGACGGATCAGAAACAGCCATGCGGGCCGCGCGTACCGCTGCGGACCTGGCCTCGGCCATGGGCGCAACCCTCAATGTCGTCACCGCGTACGCGAGCGACAAGACCGAAGTAGTGGAAATCGCGGGCGAGGACTGGACCGTCTCCGACGCCGAGCAGGCGACCAAGGTGGCGCAGCGCGTGGCGTTGCTACTGGGTGCATCGGGCGTCTCCACCACCTACACCGCCGCGCATGGGAAGCCGCACGAGGTCCTCATCAGCGAGGCCGAACGACTCGAAGCCAAGGTCATCGTCGTAGGAAACCGCCGGATGCAGGGCCTGGGAAGGGTTCTGGGCAGCGTGGCCAACACGGTCGCCCACAACGCACCGTGCGACGTCTTCATCGCCAAAACCAACTGACCACAGCGCGCCCGTAGCGGCGGTGCGGCGGGATCAGCAGGGAGCTCGGCCGGATACGGTCGGGCTCCCTGCTGCGTTCCTGGTGCCGGCCCCTCTCCCCCGCAACACTTTTTGATCACCTCTTGCCTCATTGCATTCTGTTGTATACATTCGTATTCAAAATCGAGATGGGAGACAGGACAATGGTGGAGAACGTGGACGTTCTGGTGGTAGGCGGCGGCAACGCCGGGTTTACGGCGGCGCTGGCTGCGGCGGAGAACGGCCGTTCGGTGCTGCTGCTGGAGAAGGCGGAGAAGGACCGCGCTGGCGGCAACAGCTATTACACCGCGGGCGCCACCCGCATCCCGCACGGCGGGCTGGAAGATCTGGCCGACGTCGTCGAGCCCGACGAGCGCCACGCCGTCACGGAGGTCCCGCCGTACACGCAGGAGGACTACCTCGCGGACCTGGAGAAAGTCTCGGGTGGACGGAACGATCCCGAACTGTCCCGGGTACTGGTGGAGGAGAGCCACGGGACGCTGCGCTGGCTGCAGCGGCAGGGACTGAAGTACCGGCTGATGTACGAACGCCAGGCCTTCAGCCGGCCGGACGGCTCGTTCCTGTTCTGGGGCGGCCTGCACATCGGCAACGTGGGCGGCGGCAAGGGCCTCATGGCGGACCACGCGTCGGCGGCCGGACGCGCCGGCGTCGACGTCCGCTACGGCCACGCCGTCACCGAGCTGATCGTCGAGGATGCGCGCGTGGTGGGCGCGAGGTTCCGCGACGGCGACGGCGCGGAGAAAGAGGTACGCGCGGATTCCGTCATTCTGGCCTCCGGCGGCTTCGAGGCGAACCCGGAGATGCGGCGCCGCTACCTGGGCGAGGGCTGGCAGAACGCGAAAGTTCGCGGCACCCCTGGGAACACCGGCGAGATGATCCGCGCCGCACTCGACGCGGGCGCGGCGCAGGGTGGGGACTGGTCCACCTGCCACAGCGTCGCCTGGGATGCCGGCTTTGCCGAGAATGAGAGCAATTTTGAGCTGACTAACCAGCTGACCCGCGGCGGATACCCGCTGGGCATCGTGGTGAACCGCGACGGCGCGCGTTTCGTGGATGAGGGCGCGGACTTCCGCAACTACACCTACGCTCGCTACGGCCGGGACATCCTGCAGCAGCCCGGAGCCGTGGCGTACCAGCTGTTCGACGCCACCACCCGGCCCATGCTCCGCGCCGAGGAATACGAGATGCCCGGTGTCTCGGTCATCGAAGCCGATGACCTGGCCACCCTGGCCGAGCGGGCGGGCATCGACCCGGCTGGGCTGGAACGCACGGTGGCCGAGTTCAACGCCGGCATCGACACCGGCCGCGCATTCGACCCGAACGTCAAGGACGGGCGCGCGGCCGCCGTGGTGCCGCCCAAGAGCAACTGGGCGCTGGCGCTGGAGACCGCCCCCTTCTACGCCTTCCCCGTTACCTGCGGCGTGACGTTCACGTTCGGCGGGCTGAAGACGGACACCTACGGCCGGGTGCTGGATAACGACGGCGCCCCCATCCCGGGCCTGCTGGCCTGCGGCGAGGCGCTCGGCGGGCTGTTCAGCGGCAACTACCCGGGCGGCAGCGGTCTGGCGGCCGGTGCGGTGTTCGGCCGGCGGGCCGGCTCCGTCGCCTAAGTCCTTTTCGGTTCCTGCCTTCGTGTGCTTTCTTACCCGTCGACGACGGCGTGCAGGGCCGCGGCGGTGCCCGCCGGGTCGGTCAGCATGGCGCAGTGGTCCCCGCCCATGGTGACCAGCCGGGTGGCGGCCGGCAGGTTGGACAGGGACATCCGCATCCGCCGCTCGGTATTCTGCCGGTCCTCCTTGGGCCAGATGTAGGTCACGGGGACGCCGTCCAGGGAGCCGGCGGGCACGGTCCACGGCTCGAAGAGCGCTCCGGCAGGTTGCGGGGTGAGGCGGAACCGGACGGCCTGGACCGCGGGATCCTCCGGGTCCAGCGAGGAGAGCCAGCGGGAAGCCACCACCTCGGCGGGCACCACGCAGCTGCCGTCCCCGCGCTCGGCGGCTTCCCGCTCGTAGGTCTCGCGGATGGCGGGGTCCAGGGTGTCCGCCCAGGACTGGCCGGGCTTGCAGGCCTGGGCGCTGAAGTAGACCAGGTGCCGGACCTTGTCGGGGCGCTGCAGGGCCGCGGCGGCGATCGGGTACCCGGCCATGCTGTGCCCGACGAGGACCACGGGTTCCGGGGCGGCGTCCAGGCGTTCGACGACGGCGGCGACGTAGTCGGCCACCGTCACCAAACCTCTCGGGGTGGCGTCGTTCCCGTGGCCGGGGAGGTCGAACGCGGCGGCCTGCGCGCCGAGGGCGGCGAGTTCGGCGATGGTGTCCTCCCAGCACCGGGCGCCGAGCATACTTCCGTGCACCAACAGGATCTCAGCGGCCATGAACGCTCCTTCGGCGGAACTGGGTGGGGAGGCCGCGGCTCCGGCGGCGCGATTGAATGCAAATGTATACTGCGAGCTGGGTGATGGGAACCCGGATGGTTGCCCGCGGACGTCACTTCCGGGCCCGGTGAGGAGCGTGCGTGGTGTTGGAGAAGTCGGTCTACAGCCGTCTGCGGGAGGACATCCTGAGCTCGGCGATCACGCCGGAGGAGACTCTCACCGAGGTCAAGCTGACGGAGCGGTATGGCGCCTCCCGCACCCCGGTCCGCGAGGCGCTGCAGCGGCTGGAGCAGGACGGGCTGCTGGAGCGCCGCGGCAAGGTCCTGGCGGTTCGGACCCACACGGCCGAGGAAATCGTGGACATCTACGAATCCAGGATCGTGCTGGAGGAGGCCGCCGCGGCCAAGGCGGCGCGGAAGCGGACGGACCTGGACGTCCGGCTGCTGCGGGCCAAGTACCAGGTCATGCGCGCGCTGGATCCGGCCGACGGGTCGGCTCTGGCCGAGGCGAACCGGGAATTCCACGGCCTGATCTGGACAGCGGCCCACAGCCCGTCGCTGATGCGGCTGCTGACCGGCCTGGACCAGCAGGTCCGCCGCTACACCCTCACCACCCTCACCCACCCGGGCCGCTGGGAAGCGGTGCTGGCCGACTACGAGGCGCTGGTTGCGGCGATCGAGGCCGGCGACGCGACTGTGGCGGGCGACATTGCCGCCCGCCACATGACGGAAGCCCTGCAAATTCGGCTGCAGATGTATGCCGAGGACCCTCAGCGGTTGTAAACCGGGCGTCGCACCCCGGTGGTGGCAACTGAAAACATCCAACCTTGCGAATGGTCTGAGACGACCCTGGGACGCGAGAACACCAGTACTAGATGTTCGCTCCGTAGATCACTTTGAGTGTTCGGGTCCCGTAGGCTTCGACCTCTTGGGCGTCAGCCACTTCAGCATCGCAATCGCTCGCCGTATCGTGATGGAAACGCGAAGCGTAATTGTTGATCTCGTTTAGCTCCGGCAGAAGGTGGTGAATGTGCACCAGAGGACTGGGAGCTACTTGGTCTTTGATATGTAGAAGAACCGCACCGAGGGTCGCCCTAGCCGGGAGCAGACCCCCCGGGAAACGCCGGTGCAGATAGCCCTCAAGAAGCGGTCGTATAGCAATTGCCGAATCCCGCGCATTCCCCTGGCTTCCGTTCACAAATTCATAAACCAATCGGTAATTCCGGTGATACGGGGACTCGCACTCCTTATCGATGTCGATCGAATCAAAACTAGAGTAGCGATTTTGAGATCTTGATATCTGGTGAATAGAAATATCGCTTCCTGATTTTAGGTGTTTTTCAAAAACATTCCTCAGATCGCGGATAAAGTTTGCATCATGACCCAGGACAATCAACTGGTTGCAAGCATCGCTAATTCCGGTAAGTATCTTCTGCGTGTTATTGCGCCGCGAGCGATCCAAACTGCTGACCGGATCATCAACAACAATGACCTTCTTTGCAATATCGGGATCCGCAGCGATCATCGATGCAAAGAAGGCAAAGGCCAACGTCCGCTTATCACCCTCACTAAGAGCAGTGGAAAATGAAGGCGATCCCCCAGCAAGCTTAACCGATTTCCCTCGCAGATTAATCCCATAATCCGTCCGCGGCTCTAATCCCCGGAAATTCGTCTGGAACTCATCAATCTCGAAACTTGCGCCAAGACTCCGAAGATTTTTGTTGATGTCGGTTCGGTACTGGCTGAGGGTGGCGCGCATAACATCAGTCAACTGCTGGCGTGCATACTTCTTTGCCAGCTCGGCTGTCTTGAGCTGATCACTAATTTTTTTCAGGTCAACAAACAAATCGATAACCACAGAACTGTAACGAGACATTGTCAAGCGTAACTTATTTCGCTCTGTCAAGAGCTGCGTCACATCCTCCGTCATTAGCTCCGACTTATACTTTACGATCGCTTGCTCGTTAGCAATCAGAACGTCGTTTTGAGCATTAATAAGATCGACCAAGTAAAGAGCGCTCTTTTCCAAGTCTTGAAGATCTGATTCAGTCCCCACCGAGTCCGCTAGATCCGCTCGCTTCATGGCGATCATTCTCAGCAGTGGTTCCCGCACATTCGCGACCGCAGCGGCAACGGATTCGAGGGGCAGACTCACGCGTGGAAGCTCGATCACATCCGACCATGACTCTATGAGTCGGTTAGCAGTCTCGGCATCGGATGCTATTTTGCGTACGACGTCACTCGAGGTGGCCTCATCTACTACCCTTTCGAGCAGTTCCAATGTGGACTTCAACTCGATGTAAGCGGTATTGAAGTGGCTACGATATGCACCGATGATGTCCAAAGAATGTGTCGCCTGGCCACAGTACGGACAACTAATTCCGTCATCGAACTTCTGGCCCTCAGCAAGCCACACTTCAGCTCCGGAATGGGAAAGACTACCCAAATGTTGGTTTATCACCGACTCGGCTTGTTCGTGAAGGTCGTCAAGGGATATCTGCAATTTTTCGAACCAATTATCGACAGGAAGGTCCAGAACCTCAATCTGTCCAGGCAAGGATCGCTGGAGTAGCTTCCCCGCATCCCTGGCCGAAACCAACCTTTTATCCATCCTCGCGATAAGATTATCAATCTCAGAAAGCGGTGGGAGCGTTTCAAAAATCGACAGAGGCATTTCGCCGTGATGGCCCGCGAGCTCGCGTTTTTTGGTACTTAAGGCGTCTGCGATAGAAGCTTCATCAGTCGTAGCCTTTTCGAGCCTCGTCTTTGCATTGACGGCCTTGTCTCCGAGAGCAAAAGACAGAAGATTCTTTCTATGTTCTGTTGTTACTTCTCCACCAGAATACACATTGCGCTCGATGAAGTCGGTGTCGAAGACGACAATTTCGCTGCGTTGAGAAGTCCAAGCACCGTCCTCAAATCGCACCTGGTGTCCGGCGTCGAAACGAAGTTTCACATAGGGATCTTTATTTCCATCGACCGTCTTGCGCTCCAAAATAATGCTCGCGTCATTTGAGGAAACTGATCGCAGAACACTACTTAGCGTTGATTTCCCTCTACCATTATCCCCAAATATTAGGGCAACCCGCTTCAGGGTGTGCGGACTTCCGAAGGCCTCATTGAACAGCCCTATTCCATTTATATTATCTATTCGCTGCAGCACCGCATCCCCAATTCATCCAGCGGGCTACTTTTTAACCCTATATCGTACGATTTTACGATCAGGATGAATATATAGATGTCTCGTTGTCTCCTCGGGAATCCTTCTAGCGAGTTGTCGCATACGGACAAGGAAGTCGCAGACCTCGCACGGATGTCCATCCGATTCGCGGATTCCTCCGGTTGCGGTTGTCACCTGCAACAGTGGAATGAGCGGCACGACTGAGTTTCAGCCGCGCCCTAAACCTCCGCCACAGGTGCCGCGAACTGGGCCGCATACAGTGCCGCGTACGCCCCGCCGGCCTCCAGCAGTGAAGCATGAGTCCCCTGCTCCACGATCTGGCCGGCCTCCATCACCAGGATGAGGTCGGCGTCGCGGATGGTGGAGAGTCGGTGGGCAATGACAAACGACGTCCGGTCCGAGCGCAAAGCGCTCATCGCCTTCTGCACCAGCACCTCGGTCCGGGTGTCCACAGACGATGTTGCCTCGTCCAGGATCAGCACCGACGGCCGGGCCAGGAACGCCCGGGCGATGGTCAGCAGCTGCTTCTCCCCCGCCGAGACGTTGGCGCCCTCGTCGTCGAGCACGGTGTCGTAGCCCTGCGGCAGGGACTTCACGAACCGGTCCACGTAGGTCGCCTTCGCGGCCTCCAGGATCTCCGCATCCGAAGCATCCGGCCGGCCGTAGGCGATGTTGTCCCGGATGGTCCCGCCGAAGAGCCAGGTGTCCTGCAGCACCATGCCCATCCGCGAGCGCAGCTCGTGCCGGGACATCGCGGCGACGTCCACGCCGTCCAGCGTGATCCGCCCGGCGTCGAGCTCGTAGAAGCGCATCATCAGGTTCACCAGCGTGGTCTTCCCCGCGCCGGTCGGGCCGACAATCGCCACGGTCTGCCCGGGCTCCGCCGCCAGGCTCAAGTTGGAAATCAGCGGCTTGTCCGGCGAATACGCGAAGGACACGTCCTCGAACACCAGCCGCCCCCGCCCGCCGTCGGGCGCTTCCGCCGGAGACGGATCCGCCGACTGCTCTTCCGTGTCCAGCAACTCGAACACCCGCTCGGCCGACGCCACGCCGGACTGCAGCAGGTTCGCCATCGAGCCCAGCTGAGCCAGCGGCTGGGTGAACTGCCGCGAGTACTGGATGAACGCCTGCACATCGCCCAGCTGCATCGCCCCGGACGCCACCTGCAGCCCGCCCACCACCGCAATTCCCACATAGACCAGATTCCCGATGAATGTCATGGCCGGCATGATCAGCCCGGAAATGAACTGAGCACCGAAGCTGGCCTGGTACAGCTCCACGTTCTTCTGCCGGAACCGCTCCTCCACCTCGCGCTGCCGGCCGAACACCTTCACCAGCGCGTGCCCCGTGTACGTCTCCTCGATCTGGCCGTTCAACTCGCCGGTGTTTTTCCACTGCGCCACGAACAGCTTCTGCGAGCGCTTGGCGATCACCGCCGTCGTCACCAGGGTCAGCGGAATCGTCACCAGGGCGATGATGGCCAGCGTCGGCGAGAGGATCACCATCATCACCAGCACCCCGGCCACGGTCAACACCGAGGTCACCGCCTGGCTGATGGACTGCTGCAGGCTCTGGGAGATGTTGTCCACGTCGTTAGTCACCCGGCTGAGGAGCTCGCCGCGCTGCACGGTGTCGAAGTAGCGCAGCGGCAGCCGGTTGATCTTCGCCTCGATCCGCTCGCGCAGCCGGTACACGGTCCGCTGTACCACGCCGTTGAGGATATATGCCTGCATCCACATAAACGCCGACGCCAGCACGTACAGCACCAGAGCCCACAGCAGCACCGAGGACAGGGCGGCGAAGTCGATCCCGGTGCCGGGCGTCAGCGCCATGGCGCTGAGCATGTCCGCCTTTTGGTTCTCCCCCGCGGCCCGCAGCTGCGCGATCAGTTGCGTCTTGCTCACCCCGGCGGGCAGCTGCTTGGACACAACGCCAGCGAAGATCAGGTTGGTGCCCTCGCCCAGCAGCCGCGGCCCGATCACTGACAGCGTCACGCTCACGACGGCGAGGGCCAGTACCAGCGTCAGCCAGATCCGCTCGGGGCGGAGTTCGCCCAGCAGCCGGCGGGCGGACGGGCCGAAGTTCATCGCCTTCTCCGCCGGGATGTTCATCCCGGCGAACGGTCCGCCGCGGCCGGGACCGCCGGCCGGACGCGGAATCCGCAGCGGGGCCTCCTTGGCAGCGCCGCCCCCGGATGCGCCGGTGCCACCCGCGACACCGCCGCCACCCGCACCACCCGGGCCACCCGCCCGCTGGGACTCGACCTTGCTCATACCGCCTCCTCCGCCGCGAGCTGGGAGTTCACGATCTCCTGGTACGTCGGCGAACTCTCCAGCAGCTCCTCGTGTTTTCCGTGCGCGACGATCCGGCCGTCGTCGAGCACCAAGATCTGGTCCGCGTCGGCGATGCTGGACACCCGCTGGGCGATGATCACCAGCGTCGCACCGGCGGTGTGCTGCCGGAGCGCCTGTCGCAGCCGGGCATCCGTGGCGGTGTCCAGCGAGGAGAACGAGTCGTCAAAGATGTAGAGCTCGGGCCGTTTCACCAGCGCCCGGGCGATCGCGAGCCGCTGCCGCTGCCCGCCAGAGACGTTGGTGCCGCCCTGCGAGATGGGCGCGTCCAGCCCGCCCTCCATCTCGCGGACAAAGTCTTCCGCCTGCGCGATGGACAGCGCGCGCCAGAGCTCGTCCTCGGTGGCGTCGGGCTTGCCGTAGAGCAGGTTGCTGCGGACCGTGCCGGAGAATAGGTAGGGCTTCTGCGGGACCAAGCCGATGTGCCCCCAGAGCAGGTCCGGGTGCAGCTCGCGCACGTCCACGCCGTCGATCCGGACCGAGCCGGAGGTGGCGTCGAAGAGCCGCGGCATCAGGTTCACCAGGGTGGTCTTGCCCGAACCGGTCGAGCCGATAATCGCCGTCGTCTGGCCGGCGCGGGCGGTGAAGTCCACGTCCGAGAGGACCGGCGCCTCGGCACCCGGGTAGGCGAATCCGACGTCGCGCATTTCCAGCTCGCCGCGGGCTGCACCGGCGAGGCTGACCGGGCGCTCCGGCGGCCGGACGCTGGATTCGGTGCCCAGCACCGCGCCGATCCGATCCGCGGAGACGGCGGCGCGCGGGATCATGATCGCCATAAAGGTGGCCATCATGACGGACATCAGGATCTGCATGAGGTAGCTCAGGAATGCGATCATGGTCCCCACCTGCATGGACCCGTCCTCGATCCGGAACGCGCCGAACCAGATCACGGCCACCGACGAGACGTTGAGCACCAGCATCACCGTGGGGAACGCGAGCGCCATCAGCCGGCCGGCGCGCAGCGCGGTGTCCGTGACGTCCTCATTGGCGCGGCCGAAGCGGGCGGTCTCGACGCCTTCGCGGACAAAGGCGCGGACCACGCGGATGCCGGTGAGCTGTTCGCGCAGCACCCGGTTGACCGTGTCGATCCGGGTCTGCATCAGCCGGAACAGCGGCACCATCCGGGTGACAATCAGGCCCACGGCGATGAGGAGCACCGGGACGCTGACGGCGATCAGCCAGGACAGCTGCACGTCCTGCCGGACCGCCATGATGACGCCGCCGATGCTCAGCATGGGCGCGGTGACCATCAGCGTGGCGGACATCAGGACCAGCTGCTGGACCTGCTGGACGTCGTTGGTGGAGCGGGTGATCAGGCTGGGCGCGCCGAACCGAGTCACCTCCTGCTCGGAGAACTCCGCCACCCGGGTGAAGATCGCCCCGCGCATGTCCCGGCCCAGCGCCATCGCGGCCTTCGCGCCGAAGAAGACGGCGGCGATGGTACAGGCGATCTGCAGCAGCGTGACCATCAGCATCACCCCGCCGACGCGCAGGATGTAGTCCGTGTCCCCCCGCGCCACACCCTGGTCGATGATGTCCGCGTTCAGGGTGGGCAGGTACAGCGAGGCGATAGAGGCGGCCAGCTGGAATACGACGACGGCGAGCAGCAGCCGCCGCTGCGGCCTCAGGTATTCGACGAGCAGTTTCCAGAGCATCCGGTCTCCACTTTCACGCTGCTTCACGCACGATGACTCGAACGCCAGTTTACGTCCGGCGGCTGGGAGCGGTTGGGGTCCCGGGGGGCAGGGAGGATCCACCGACGTCGGCCCGGCCAAGCTGCTGAGAATACACGCCCCCACATGACTTCGTTGCCGGGCACCAAACAGATGGGTTGTGTACCAAAATTACTAAGCTTGCTTGCTTTTTGGGGTTTCTGCGGTGTTTAGTGAAACCGGACAAAAAATCCACGGACCGCATCATTTACCCGCATCCCCAAAGTTCTGGAGGAATAAAGAATGGAAGATACACTCAAGGCCGGCCTGGCCACCGTTGTGGAATTCGTTCCTAAGCTGGCGCTGTTCCTGGTCATCCTGATCATCGGGCTGCTGATCGCCAAAGCTATCGCAAAGGCGCTGTCCAAGCTGCTGCACAAGGTCGGTTTCGACCGGGCTGTGGAGCGCGGCGGCGTCAAGAAGGCCCTGGCCAACTCCGCGCTGGACGCCAGCGACATCATTTCCAAGATCATCTATTACGCCCTCGTACTCTTCGTGCTGCAATTCGCCTTCGGCGTCTTCGGTCCGAACCCGGTGAGCACCCTGCTGGCCGCGATCATCGCATTCCTGCCCAAGGTCGTCGTTGCGATCATTATCGTGATCATCAGCGCAGCCATCGCGGCCGCCGTCAAGACCCTGATTCAGGGCTCCCTCGGCGGGCTCTCATACGGCAAGACCCTTGCCAATATCGCCAGCATCTTCATCCTGGGCATCGGCATCATCGCGGCCCTGAACCAGGTGGACATCGCCACCACCGTCACGACCCCGATCCTGATCGCCGTCCTGGCTGCCATCGTCGGCGTCGTTGTCGTCGGCGTTGGCGGCGGCCTGATCAAGCCCATGTCCGCCCGCTGGGAGCACTACCTGAACAAGGCCGAGGAAGAAGCGCCGCGGATCAAGGCCGAGGCCCAGAACGCACGCCCGGCCTCCGAGCAGCTCAAAGACGCCGCGCGGGAGCACCTGCCCGCTGACCGGCCTGCGGGCAACGGCGCGCACCGCTCCTGACCCCGGGCGCCCGGACCGGCTCTCGGAGCCGGACCGGGCGCATTCGGCGCCAGGTGTCCGCCCCCATTCGGTGGAAGCCACAGAAAAGCACAAAGCCCTCGGAACCCCACCGAGGGCTTTGTCGTTCCCGCTCCGCGGGCACGCCTGCCGAAGCGTGCTGAGCGCGTGCCTGCGTCCTGCCTGACCGGTCCGAACTAGGGGTTGGGAGCGGCGTCGTGCGTTGCCGGCTGACGGCCCTCGGCGGCGGAGCGGGCGGCGTCCTCTTCGTGACCGCTCTTTTTCTTGCCAAACGGCAGCACTTTGAGCAGCGGCTGCAGGATCGCCATGACCACCAGGCCCCAGGCGAGGCCGAGGACGGCCGAGCACAGGGTGTTGACCAGCCAGGCCAGGAAGCTGCCCACCACCGGAATCCCCGCGAACGGTGCCTCGAGGACGTGGACCAGGTCGTACGGCAGGTGCCAGCCGAGGTCGTGGGCCCCCTGCAGCATGATGTGCCCGCCCACCCACAGCATGGCAATCGTCCCGATCAGGGTGATCGCGGCCAGCACGGCGGGCATCCCCCTGACGAGCAGCTCGCCGAAGCGCTGGGCGCCGGCGGAGTCCTTGGCCGCCAGGTGCAGGCCGATGTCGTCCATTTTGACGATGAGTGCGACGGCGCCGTACACGGCCACCGTGATCACGAGCGCCACCGCCACCAAGATGGCCGCCCGGACCCACAGGGTCTCGGCGGCCACCTCGTTCATGGCGATGACCATAATCTCGCAGGAGAGGATGAAGTCGGTGGTGATGGCGCCCTTGGTGACCTTGGCCTCCGCCTCCGGGCCCCTGTCCACGGCGGGTGTGTCTTCTTCGGCGGTGTGGTGGCCGAAGAATTTGTGCCAGACCTTCTCGGCGCCCTCGTAGCAGAGGTAGGTGCCGCCCAGCATGAGGATGAACGGGATTACCCCCGGGATGAAGGCGCTGATGAGCAGCAGAGCCGGCAGGATGATCAACAGCTTGTTCCGCAGCGAGCCCCAGAAGATCTTCTTGATCATCGGCAGCTCGCGGGACGGGTCCGCCCCGGACACGTACTGCGGGGTGACGGCGGCGTCGTCGATGACCACGCCTGCAGCCTTGGCCCCCGCTTTGGCCGCTCCGGCGGCGACGTCGTCCACCGAGGCGGCGGCGATCTTGGCCAGGGCTGCGATGTCGTCCAGCAGGGCGACCAGGCCGCCGCTCACAGCCCGCGTCCGTCCTGTTTGGGGGCGGACGGCTGGGCGAGGTTGCCTCGGTCAAGGCGCGTGATCGGCATCCTCGAATTATATGGTGGCGGGCTGGCCGCCGGCCCGCGGAGTCAGGCGGCCGGTGCACCCTTGCGCCGGCCGGGTGTACCTTAGCCGGATGCTGAGCATTGGTTCGATCGTGATCCGGGTGGACAACCTCGAACGCCAGATGGCTTTCTGGCAGGCCGCCCTGGGCTACGAGCCGCGGCACGAGCCCGGCGACGACTTTGTCATCCTGCAGCCGCCGGGCGGAGGAGGCACCTGCATCTCGCTGGACCGCGTTCCCGCGGCCCTCCAGATCCCGCCGCGGCTCCACCTGGACCTGTATACCGACAAACAAGAGGCCGAAGTACGGCGGCTCCTGGCGCTCGGCGCCACCCGGGTGGAGTGGAGCAAACGGCCGGCGGACGCGGACTACGTGATCCTGGCCGACCCGGAGGGCAACAGGTTCTGCGTGGTGGACACAGCCGGGAAACCACGAGCGGAGGGCATCCCATGCTGAGGCAAGTCGCCGAGGGCGTTCTAGTCCACGAGAGCGGGTTCATCCAGAGCAATTCCGTGATCGTGCAGGGCAGGGACGGGGTGCTGCTCGTCGACCCCGGCATAACGCGCGCCGAACTGGCAGGCCTCGCCCACGACCTTCGCGAGCTCGGCCAGCCCGTCGTCGCGGGCTTCGCCACCCATCCCCATTGGGACCATGTCCTCTGGCACGCGGCCTTTGGTGACGCGCCGCGTTACGGGACAGCCCGCTGCGCAGCTGCGATGCAGGAACTGCTGTCGACCCCGGACTGGCGGGCCCGCGTGGCCGGCGTGCTTCCGCCGGACCTGGCCGAGGACATCCCCCTGGAGCTGCTCGGCCTGATTACCGGCCTGCCCTCGGACTCGGCAGAGCTTCCCTGGGACGGCCCCACCGTCCGGATCATCGAGCATCGGGCCCATGCTGCAGGCCATGCCGCGCTGCTGATCGAGGACCGTGGCGTCCTCGTCGCGGGCGACATGCTCTCCGAAACCCTGATGCCATTCCTCGATCTGGGGGCCGAGAATCCGCTCGAAGACTACCTCGCGGCGCTGCGGCTCTTCGAGGGCGTGGCCGACCGCGTCGATGCCGTCATCCCCGGCCACGGCTCGGTCGGCGGAGCGGACCAGTTGCGGGCACGGATCAACCAGGACCGCGCGTACGTGCAGGCCCTGCACGACGGCGGTGTTCCCGACGACGCGCGGGTCGGCCCCTCGGCCCCGCTGGAGTGGCTGCCCGACGTGCATCGATGGCAGCTGCAGCGGCTCGCCGAAAAGGCGCAGTCCGGGGCGCCCGAATAGCGCCCCCGGGCCGGCTCAGCCGCCCAGCACCACGTTCACCGGCGGTTCGCCCGCCAGCATGAGCTCGATCTGCCGCTGGACCAGCTTCCCCATCCGCGGCCGCATGGCCGCGCTCGCCCCGCCCACGTGCGGGCTGACGATGACGCCGGGGATCCCCCACAACGGGTGGTCCTGCGGCAGCGGCTCGGGATCGGTGACGTCCAGGGCGGCGCGGATCCGGCCGGCGGAGGTGTGCTTGACCAGCGCCTCGGTGTCCGCGACCGGTCCCCGGGCCACGTTGACCACCAGCGCGCCGTCGGGCATCGCCGCGAGGAACGCGTCATCGATCAGGTGGCGGGTGGAGTCGCTGAGCGGCACCCCCACAATGACGACGTCGTGCTCCGGCAGCAGGGCCGGAAGTTCGTCAATGCCGTGGACGTGGCCGCGGTCATCGGTCCGCGCCCGGCTGGCCACCCGGGTCACCGTGGTTTCGAACGGCAGCAGCCGGTCCTCGATCGCCTTGCCGACGCCGCCGTAGCCGACGATCAGCACACGCTGGTCCGCGAGGCTGGCCGTGGGCCGGCTCTCCCAGCGGCCCTCCCGCTGGTTCTGCAGCACGCGCGGGAGCTCGCGCTGGCTGGCCAGGATCAGGGCCAGCGCCAGCTCGGCGGTGGACGTTTCGTGGACGCTGGCCGCGTTGGCGAACACCCGCCCGGCCGGCAGGAACTCCTCGACGCCGTCGTAGCCGATCGACTGGCTCTGCACCAGGGCGGTCTCGACGCCTTCGAGCCCGCGCAGCACCTTGGTGCCGCCCATGTACGGCGGGACCACGATGTCCAGGCGCGGCTGCGGCGGTTCGCCGGACAGGTCCCACTCGAGGACGGTGACGTCCGGGTGCGGCTGGAGGTATTCACGCAGGGTCGCGTCGGGCAGGCTGACGGTAATCTTCTTCGGCATAGCTGCCAGCCTAGCGGGCGGTCGCCGACGGCGTCGCGATAAGTCGCCGTGCGGAAAATGCGTACCGCGAGGGGGTGGCGCAGGCCCGGCTGCAGGGGCAGGATGGGAGGAAACCGGATCCCAAGCCAATCGTGGAGGCCGGAGCTTTGCGCACGGACACTGACCGTGTCCGGGTTTTCGCCCGTACTCCGGGCCGATCGGGGCTGCTGGGGCTCCTGACGTTCCTCCCAGCTCAAATGCAGGAGACGCCACAGTTTTCGAGCCGGCTCGAACTCCTTGGGGTCGCAGTGATCCGCATACTCATCGCCGAAGACGAAGAACGCATCTCCCGGTTCATCGAGAAGGGCCTGCGGGCTGCCGGTTTCGTCCCCACCGTGGTGACCGACGGCGTGACGGCCGTGGACTATGCGTCCAGCGGCCAGTTTGATCTCCTGCTCCTGGACGTCGGGCTTCCCCGCCTCGACGGCTTCACTGTCCTGAGCGTGCTCCGAAAAAGCGGCGTGGATCTCCCCGTCATCATCCTCACCGCGCGGGCCTCTGCCGCGGACACCGTCGCAGGGCTGGACGGCGGCGCGGATGACTACATCACCAAGCCGTTCCGCTTCGAGGAACTTGTCGCCCGGATCCGGCGCCGGGTCCGCCCGGGCGAGAACAACGACCCTCCCGCGGACCACATCATCCGGCACGGCGTCCTGGAGCTGAACCTCCACACCCGCTCGGTCAGCGTCGGGGACAGGACGGTGGAACTCTCGGCCCGCGAATTTGCGCTGGTGGAGATGTTCCTGCTCCACCCGGGACAGGTCCTCAGCCGGCAACAGCTTCTCAGCCATATCTGGGGCTACGACTTTGACGGGACGTCCAACGTGGTGGACGTCTATGTCCGCCAGTTACGACAAAAAATCGGCGCGGACCACATCGTTACCACGCGCGGGGCCGGCTACCGGCTGACCGGGGAAGGGGAACCGTGACCTCCATGTTGGACCGGCTGCTTCCAAGCGGCCGACGGGCGCCCGGGACGCCGGCCGTGACCAAACCGGCCGGCGCCAAACCATCCGTCACGCGTTCCGGCGGAGCTCCCGCCCCGGACCCGTCCGGGTGGAGCGCGAAGTTCCACTCGGTGCGTTTCCGGGTCATCGCCGCAATGCTGGGCATGATGCTCGCCGGGCTGGTAACCGCGGGCCTCATAGCCTTCATCGTCCAGTTCCAGGACTCCGACGCCCGCGTGGACCAGGCCATCCTGGACAAGGGCAATTCGGTGGTCAAACTGGTCGGGACCAACAGCGCCGCCAACGGCGATTCCTACGGCAGCAGGCTCCATGAGGCCGCCGAGGACATCGAACCCCGCAGCAACGAAGTGATGGCCGGAATCGTCGACGGGCGCATCGCCTGGATCAAAGAGGGGAACCCGAAGGAGCCGCTGCTTGACGCCACCCTGCAGTCCTCCGTCACCAAGCTTCCCAACCGCTGGGCCGCCTCCTTCGGCGCGTTCGACGCAGGCCGCCGCCCGCTCCGGACGGTGGCCCTGCCGGTGCCGGGCACGGCAGGCGAAAACACCGGGACGTATCTGCTGCTCGGCCGGGACGCCGCCGACCAAAGGGACCACAATCTCGCCTCAGTCCAGACCTACTCCCTGGTGGCCGCCGGCACGCTGCTCGCCGCCGCCCTGATCGGTGCCCTGGTGGCGGGGCGCCTGCTGGATCCGCTCCGGCGCCTGCGCGAAGCCACCCGCGTGGTCAGCCATGAGGACCTCACGCGGAGGGTGGAAGTCCGTGACGGGGAGGACGATGTAACGCTTCTCGCGAAGACGTTCAACACCATGCTGGAACGACTCGACGAAGGCGCGCGGCAGCAGCAACAGTTCCTCGACGACGCCGGCCACGAACTGAGGACCCCCCTCACGATTCTCCGCGGGCACCTGGAACTGGTGTCCGTCGACGACCCTGCCGATGTAACCGCCACCAGGGAGGTGCTGCTGGAAGAGGTGGACCGGATGCAGCGCCTGGTGGACGACCTACTCCTGCTCGCCAATGCCGGCCACCCTGACTTCGTCAGGAAGGCGCCCGTCCGGATCGCCGACTTCCTCCACCAGGTGATGGAGAAGATCCGTGTCCTCGCGGACCGCCGCTGGCTGATCGATGAATGCGCCGACTGCACCGTGGAGGCCGACCCGCAGCGCCTCACCCAGGCCTTTGTGCAGCTCGCGGCCAACGCCGTCAAGTACACCGGGCAGTCCTCAACGATCGCCTTGGGCAGCAGAATTGAACGCCCGACGGCGCCGGACGGCACCGAACGGCCCGGCGCCGACGAGCTGCTGCTGTGGGTGCGTGACACCGGCGCCGGCATCGAGGCCAAGGACCAGCAGCGGATCTTTGAGCGTTTCGGCCGGGCCCGCCAGGGCCGGGGGGAGGAAGGATCCGGCCTTGGCCTGGCCATTGTCACCGCCATCGCCGAGGCCCACGGCGGCACAGCCACCGTGGAATCAACCTATGGCCAGGGATCACGGTTCCTGATCAGGATTCCGCTGGAGGCCGCGCGCGTGCACCTCTGACCGGGCGGCGGCCGGCACACCCCTTCATGAAGACTCCTTAATCGTCCCCTCATCCGCTCCTCACCCTGGCGTTGCAGGCTGGTCTTAACGGCAACCACCGCCGGCAAGGAACACCCCCTGAGCTGTGGGGTACGGGGAGGATCGCAATGGAGCCCATGCGGATAGTGCTCTACTCACACGATTCAGTGGGCCTGGGGCATATGCGCCGGAATCTGGCGCTGGCCCACGCCCTGAACAACCAGATTCCGGGCCTGACCGGCCGCCCGGTCACCGGCATCCTCATCACCGGCACCGCGCTGGCGCCCGCGTTCCCGGCGCCGGACGGCTGGGACTGGGTGCTGCTTCCCGGGGTGGGCAAGAGCCCCGGCGGCTACCTGCCGAGGAACCTCACCATGCCGATGGACGACCTTGTGTCCATGCGGGCGAGGCTCCTCAAAGCGGTCCTGGCCGGGTTCCGCCCGCATCTGGTGGTGGTGGACCGCCACGCCACCGGGGTGAACCGCGAACTTGAATCCGCCCTGCGGCGCGCCCGTTCCGGGTGCCAGGTGCGGGTGGTGCTGGGTCTCCGGGAAGTCCTGGATTCCCCGGACGTGGCCTCCGCGGAGTGGGCCAGCATCGGCGGTCCACGGCTGGTCAAGGCCCTCTTCGATCAGATCTGGATCTACGGAGACCCCGCCGTCCACGATCCCGTTGCCGCCGGTGAGATTCCCTTCTCGCTCCGGAATCTCATCCACTTCACCGGCTACCTTGCCGCCGGACGGCCCCCCGGCTCCGGAACGAGCTGCATGCCCGGGCCCTACTGCCTGACGACGGTCGGAGGTGGCTCGGACGGCCACGCCCTGGCCCGCGTGGCCGTCGCCGCACCCGTGCCGGAGGGGCTGGGCCATCTGATCGTGGCGGGTCCCCAGATGCCCGTGGAGCAGCTCAACGACTTGCGGCGCCAAGCCGGCCCCGGCGTCAAGGTTGTCCCCGCAGTGGACGACCTGCCCTACCACCTCCGCCACGCGGCCGCCGTCGTTTCGATGGGCGGCTACAACACGGTGTGCGAGATCATGAGCACCACCGTGCCCGCCCTGATCGTTCCGCGGACCGAGGCGCGGGAAGAGCAGCGCATCCGGGCGGTGTCCCTGGCCGCCGCCGGGTATTTGGAACACCAGGACATCGGCACCCTGACCCCCGAGGTCTTCGGCGGATGGCTCGCGGCGAGGCTCGGCGCCGCGGTGGACCGGCGTCGGGCGGTGCTTGACGGGCTCATCCGGGTGCCGCAACTGGCGGCCGAGTTGCTCCAGCCCCTCTTCCGTCCGAAGTCCAGCGTTCCGGCCCTCGATCCGAAGGAGCGTGCCAGCCGTGTCGCCGTCTGAGCCGGGGACCGCCTACGTCCTCAAGATGTATCCGCGGTTCTCCGAAACGTTCATCGTTGCGGAAATCCTGGCCCGCGAAGCTGCGGGGGACCGGATCGAGATCTTCTCGCTCCTGCCCACCAACGACGCCCGATTCCACCCCGACCTCGCCCGGGTCCAGGCACCGGTGACCTACATTGACCGCCCCATCAAGACGGTCGCCCTGTGGGAGGCCCTCCAGTTGGCCGAGGAGGCGGGGCTCACGGCCGCCCTTGGCTTGAACTTCGCCAAACTCGCCGCTGTGACGGCGGACGAAGCCGTCCAAGCCATCAACCTGGCCACCGCCTTGAACGGCCGGAACATCCGCCACATGCACGTCCACTTCGCTTCGGGCGCCACAACGGTCGCCCGGCTGGCGTCCTTCATTACCGGCATCCCCTTCTCCTTCACGGCCCACGCGGTGGATATCTTCCATGAGTCAGTCCAGGACGAGGATCTGCGGCTCAAGCTGGAGCAGGCCCACCACGCCGTGACCATCAGCCAGTACAACATGCGCTACCTGCGCCGCCGCTTCCCGGGCTCGACGTCCCGGCTCCATCTGGTGCGCAACGGACTGGAGCTGGAACGCTTCCCCTACCGGGAGCCCCACCCCCTCGGAACCACCCTGCGGATCGCCGCCATCGGCCGCCTGGTGGAGAAGAAAGGCTTCCAGCACCTGCTGCCCGCGGCCGCGGAACTCCTGGACCAGGGCGTCAAAATGGACCTCCGGATCGCCGGGACGGGGCCCATGGCCGAGGAACTGGAGGCCAGCATCGATCAGCTCCGCCTCCGCGGGCACGTCCGCCTCCTCGGCCCCCAGACCCAGGACGAGGTCCACGAACTGCTCCACTCCGCCGATATCTTCGTGGCGCCCTGCGTGATCGGCGCCGACGGCAACGCGGACGGCATGCCCACGGTCCTGCTCGAGGCCATGGCCACCGGCGTCCCCTGCGTCAGCACATCCGTCACCGGGATTCCCGAGGTGGTCCGGAACGGCTCCACCGGAGTCCTGGTCCGGCCGGGCAACCCGCACGCCGTGGCCCGCGGGATCCTCACCCTGCGCTCCCCCGCTACGGACAGGGTTGCCATGTCCCGCAATGCCCGCGCCCTGATCGAGGAGGACTACGACGTCCACCGCCAGGCCGAGCTCCTGAGGTCCCTCTCCCGTTCGGAAAGGAGAGTCGCATGACATGCGTGGCATACCTCTGCGCCGACCCCGGCGTGCCTGTTTTCGGCACCAAGGGCTCCTCGGTGCACGTCCAAGAAATCGTCCGGGCGTGGCGCGGGACCGGCGCCGCCGTTACGGTCTACTGCACCCAGATCGGCACCGAGCGGCCCAGCGATCTTGCCGATCTCGACGTCGTCGAAGTCAGGCCGGAATCCGCCCCGGGCCCCGCCCGGGAACGGGCCGTACAGGACGCCGCTTTGGGCCTGGCGGACGAGGTCCTGCGCAACGGCTGCGGGCTGTTCTACGAGCGCTATTCGCTGTTCAGCCCGGCACTGTCCGTGGTGGCCCGCATTTTGGACGTGCCGTCAGTACTGGAGGTCAACGCCCCCCTCATCGAGGAGCAGCAGCGGTACCGCCAGTTGCTGGATGTGAAGAAGGCCGAGACGGTGTTCCGCCGCAACGCGGCAACGGCCGACGTCGTGGCCTGCGTCTCGGATCCCGTGGTGCACTGGGTGCGGGCGCGGGTGCCGGCCGCCAGAACCGTGCTGGCAGCGAACGGCGTGAACGTCGACCGGATTTCGGCCCGCCGCCCCGGGCGCCGGAACCCGGACCACCTCACGGTCGGGTTTGTGGGAACGCTGAAGCCTTGGCATGGCGTCCCCGGCCTGCTGCACGGTGTGGCCCTGGCCAACCAGCAGACCCTTGACCCGCGCCTGCGCTGGCAGGTCCAGGTGGTCGGTGACGGGCCCGGGCGGGCGGATCTCGAACGCCTCGCAGAGTCTCTGGGCGTGCCAACGGTGTTCACGGGCGCCGTTGCGCCGGCCGCCGTGCCCGGGCTCATGGCAGAATTCGACGCCGCCGCTGCCCCCTATCCCCCGGACGCCCCGGGCGAGGACGATTACTTCTCACCGCTGAAGGTCTTTGAGTACATGGCGGCCGCGCTGCCCGTGATCGCGAGCGCCGTGGGCCAGATTCCGTCCATCATCCAGGACGGCCGCACCGGAATCCTCGTCCCGCCCGGGGAGCCGGCCGCCTTGGCGAATGCCCTCATCCGGCTCGGCGAAGACCCGAACCTGCGGGAGAGGCTCGGGCTCGAGGCCCGCAGCGACGCGGTGCAGAGGTTCAGCTGGAGCGGAGTACTGTCCCGGATCACCGGGGCCCTGCCGCCTGCCCGCAGACTGGCCACGCAATGACCACCGCTGCCAGGCATTCGCACCCCCGTAGCTGGCGAACACTGTGGCGAAGGACCGGCACCAACGCGCCCGCCGAACCCACTCCGATGCAGCGGACCTTGCGGTGCATCCGCCCGCATCTGCGCGGGCACAGGTTGCTGATCACCTGCGGATTCATTGCCATGGCCGTGGAAATCCTCTTCCGGCTACTTGAACCGTGGCCGGTGAAGATCGTCCTCGACTCCGTCTCACACTCACTCGGCGCCAATCTGCGCAGGTCCCCGCTCAGCGTGGAGGCAAGCGCCGAGGTGCTGCTTCTCTGCGCCGGCGCAATAGTTGTCATCAGCCTAATCCGGGCCGTGGCAAGCTACCTGTCCGCGATCTCGTTTGCCCTCGTGGGCACCCGCGTTTCCTCCGAATTGCGCGCCCGAACCTTCCGCCACCTCCAGAGCCTGTCGATGCGCCACCACAGCCACGCCTCCACCGGCGACACGGTCCAACGGCTCGTCGCGGACGTATCCCGGCTGCAGGACGTGGCAGTCACAGCAGGGCTCCCCCTCATCGGCAACGTAGTGTCCCTGATCGCCATGATGATCATCATGCTCTGGCTCGATCCTTTTATCGCTTTGGTGACGTTCGTGTCCATCGGGATATTCATTTTGTTTTCCCGTAAGAGTTCGGGATCGATTACCACCGCGGCCCGCACATCACGCAAGGGCGAAAGTGCCCTGGCCACCACAGCCGCACAAACCCTGGGCGCAATGCGCGAAGTCCAGGCGTATGGACTCGAAGACACCCTCAGCTCGGGCTTCGGCAAGAGCAACCAGGCAGCGTCTGGCTCGGGGGTGGCCACGCTGAGGCTGTCCGCCAGCCTGCAACGGAAGACCGACGTCCTGACCGGAATCGCCACGGGGGTGGTCCTCGCCGCCGGCGGATGGAGGGTGATGCAACATGCGATGACCCCAGGGGATCTGACCGTTTTCCTGTTTTACCTGAAAACCGGGATGAGGCCGCTCAAGGATGTGGCCAGGTACACCAGCCGCATCGCCCGCGCGACGGCCTCCGGGGAACGGGTGGCCGACCTGCTCGACGCCCAGAGTGACGTCCCCGAGTCACCTAACGCCGTCGCGCTCAAGAGCCCCCACCCGGACGTCGTGTTCGACAACGTCTGGGCCGGCCACTTCGACGGGGCTTCGGTGCTCAAGGGAATCACCCTGACCATACCGGCGGGTCAGCACTGCGCCGTTTTGGGGCCCTCCGGGGCCGGGAAGTCCACGCTGGCAAGCATGATCCTTCGGATGGTGGACCCCTGGGAGGGGAGTGTCAGCCTCGGAGGGGAGGACCTGCGCGGCCTGACCATCGCTTCCGTGCGTTCCCATGTCTCAATCCTGCTCCAGGACTCCGTGCTGTTCGGAACTTCGGTCCGGGAAAACATCAGGTTCGGCCACCTCGACGCCACCGATGAGGAGATCGAAGCCGTGGCAGTCCTTGCACAAGCCGACGGTTTCATCCGCGCACTGCCCGAGGGATACGAAACTGTCCTCGGCGAGGCGGCCAACGACCTTTCCGGGGGACAGCGTCAACGGCTGGCCGTAGCCCGCGCCATGCTCCGGAAGGCCCCCATCGTGATCCTGGACGAGGCGACGGCCGGGCTTGATCCGGCCTCCCGGGATTCGGTCCTCGACGCCCTGGACACACTCACCGAGGGCCGGACCTCCATCACCATTACCCACGACGTCAACTCGGCCCAATCGTGCGACCGGGTGATCTGGCTCGAAGACGGCGAAATTCTCGAAGATGGGGCGCCGCAGTCATTGCTGGTCGATCCGGACTCCCGCTTTGCCGGCTGGGTCCATCGGCAGCAGACCGCAGAACCGGGTGAACTGTTCAAGGTGCCGAAATGAGCATGGCACTGCAGGGACACGGGCCGCCGGACTGGCATATCCACCGATCGACGGAGTTGATCGCATGAGCTGGCACTCGCAGGTCCCGCGGTCCGCCGTCGACTCTTCCGGGCAAACCTGGAAGATCCACCGGGTGTGGCCGGACAGAACGGTCGGGGACTACATCCTGGAGGTCGTTGCGCCGGGGCAGGCCGGCGTCCGGGGAGGCGTGCTATGCGGCGGAGCGTTCGAGCTGTTGCCCACGGACGATCCGGGGCTGCCGTCCCTGCGGGCCGAAGCCCGGCGCGGGGAACTGGTGTCCTACCGGCCGCACCTGCGTGCCGTCGTCCGGACCGATGCTGGCTACATCAAGGTCTTCCCGCCCGGCGGTGCAATCGTCCCCGCGCAGCGCTGTGCGGAGACCGAGCTCCTCCTCGCCCCCGGGACCTTCACCGCACCCCGGGTGCTGCGGAACTCTCCGGACGTCATCGTCTTCAGCGTCGTTCCCGGCCAACCCCTGGGGGATTTGGCCGACGACACCGCCGGTCTCAGTGATGAAGAGTTCGACCGGCTGTGGGAGAGGTGGCAGGGCGCCTGGACCACCCAGGTGACTAGCTCCGCCGGGCACGCAGCCCTGGCCGCGCTGCCCGTCCATTCCCCGGAGGCGGAGGTCGCGGATCTGCGGCGCTGGGTGAACCGCTGGCTGCGGCACTACAACGACATTCAGGAAGCCGCATCCCAACGCGCCACCCTAACCGCACGGGCCGAGGACGTGATGCGGAATCTGCTGCGGACTTCGCCGGACCCGTTGGTCTGGGCGCATGGCGACCTCCACGACAAGCAAATCCTCGCCGACGGCGCCTCGCCGCTGGGTCTGCTGGATTTCGACGATACCGCCCAGGCCGAGGCCGCACTGGATCTGGCCAACCTGGACGTTCACTTGGAACTGAGTGCCCGCATACCGTGCATTTCGCCGGACCGGTACATGGCGGCCCACACGCGGATCATAGCTGCCGCGGAAGATTTGCACGTCAGCCCGGACCGGTTCCATGCTTATTCCGACGGCGTCTGGCTGCGGCTGGCCTGTTCCCCGTTTCCCAATCGCTCGGCCAGGGCCCTGGCTGTGCTCGGCGAACGTGCCGCGCACATTCCGCTCACGTCAGGCTATGAGCCCGCTCCTGTCCAGCTTCGCAAGCGAGGTTAGGGAAACCGGGTCCTTTGCCAAGTCGTGTCGACCGCGGAGGCCCTGGGGGCCACCCGCGGCCGGTTCAACGCCTACGTCAGCGGCCGAAGAGCTTGGCGAAGAAGCCGGTCTTGGGCTCGTTCTCGTGGCCCTTGCAGCGGTCCGCGGTCTTGACGCCGCGCATAACCTGGTCAACGTGCTGGCCGCAGCCGGCCCACGTGGTCTTACCGCACTTTTTGCATGCAACCTGTCGGCACATCTGGTGTCTCCTCAGTGGTAGGTCTAGTGGTTCCACTATACCCCGGGGGGTATTTTACGCAAATTCGCGGAACACCCTAGCCGGGCAGCACGTTGGTTCCCTACAGTGGGACCCGCTGCGGGACGCACGGATTGACTTCAGACCGTACCGAGAGGATCGCTTCATGGCATACATCAAGGTTGGAACCGAAAACAGCACCGACGTCGAGCTCTACTACGAGGACCACGGGACCGGGCAGGCGGTGGTCCTGATCCACGGCTACCCGCTGGACGGCTCCTCCTGGGAAAAGCAGGCCGCCGCGCTCCTGGCCGCCGGCTACCGGGTGATCACCTACGACCGGCGCGGCTTCGGCAAGTCCAGCAAGCCCACCGAGGGTTACGACTACGACACCTTCGCCGCCGACCTCAACACCCTGATGACCACGCTGGACCTGAACGACGCCGTGCTGGTGGGCTTCTCGATGGGCACCGGCGAGGTTGGCCGCTACCTCGGCAGCTACGGCTCCGCCCGGGTGGCCAAGGCCGTGTTCCTCGGGTCGCTGGAGCCCTACGTGCTCCAGACCGAGGACAACCCCGACGGCGTCCCGCAGTCCGTGTTCGACGGCCTGCTCGAAGCGGTCACGGCGGACCGCTACGCCTTCTTCACCGACTTCTTCAAGAACTTCTACAACAGCGATACGTTCCTGGGCACACCCCGGCTCAGCGAGGAAGTCCTGCGGGCGGGCTGGAACCTCGCCACCGCGGGCGGCCCGACGGCGTCCGTGGCCGCGCAGCCCACCTGGCTCACCGACTTCCGCGGGGACATCCCGAAGATCGACGTCCCGGCCCTGATTGTGCACGGCACCGCGGACCGGATCCTGCCGATCGATGTCACCGGCCGGCGCTTTGCCAAGGCCCTCCCGACTGCGGACTATGTGGAGATCGACGGCGCCCCGCACGGGATGCTCTGGACCCATGCCGCCGAGGTCAACGAGGCGCTGCTGGGGTTCCTGGCGAAGTAGCTGCTGATTACGCGCCGCGCTGAGCCACGCGGCCTTGCGGGGGCACTTTGACACGAAACGCCGGGCCGGCGTCGGCCATTACGACGCCGGCGGGCGGCAATGTGCCCCCGGACCGCAGCCCGCAGCGGCCCGGACGGAACGTGTCCCCCGGAACCCGGCCCCTAGAACAAGGTGTCCGCCACGGCCTGCGTCACTTGATGGATGACTTCCGTCCGTTCGGGGACACTGTCCAAGTCATCGCCCTTGGTATAGGCGACAAGGGCGTAGGCGCGGCCGCCCTCGGCGAGGATGGCGGCGTCGTGCAATTCCCCGCCGAGCAGCCCGTACTTGTGGAAGACGGCGACGCCGGCCGGTACGGCGGCCGGGATGAGCGTTTCGTAGTTGGTGTTCTGCATGAAGGCCAGCAACTGGGCGGTGTCCGCGGGTGTCAGCAGCGTTCCGGTGTAGAGGCCGGCCAGGATGCGGGCCATGTCCGCGGGCGTGAGCGTGTTGCTTTCGGGGCTGTAGTCCACGCCGATCGAGGCCGCGTAGTCCGTCAGCTCCGCGTGGCCCACGGAGTCCATGATCAGCGACCACGAGTCATTGTCGCTCTGCTGGATCATGGCCTGCAGCTGGAATTCCGCGGTGTAGTCGCCCAGGGGGTCATCGAGCGATGCGGCCCCGGTTTCCACAAGATGGTAAAACGCCTCCGCCGCCAGGACCTTGGCGGTGCTGGCCGCGACGAATACTGACTCCACCCCGTACTGGCGGACCTCGCCGGAGGCTGCCGCGCCGTCAGATACATCAAGCAGGGCCACCCCGATCTGATACTCCGGATTGGCGGCGACAATGTCGTTGATCCTGGCATCCAAAGCCGGGCCCAAGCCCCCCACGGCGGCCGGGGCGACCGCCGCGCCCGGGGCCGGCGCCGAAGTGGCCGGGGCGGCACCCGTGACGCTGCCTGTCCGGACGGACGCCGTGGAGCCGGCCTGGGCAGCCGGGTGGACGACCGCACCCAGCGCCGCAGCCAGCAGGGTGGCGCACACTGCCATCAGCACCGCCCGACGACGGCGGAACGCCCGCAAGCGACGTCGGGAGCTCCCACTGCCGGTGGGACGGTAACCGGACTGCCGGGTCGTGCGCTCTTCCATAGTTCGCTAAGTTAGCCACACCGGCTATGGAAAAGCTATGAACCAGCTGTCACCAAGCCAGCACGATCAAAAGCTAGGCGTTGCCGTCCCCGCCGCCGCCCGCGATCAGTTCCTCCAGCCCCCGCTTGAAGCCGGACCGGCCGCCGTGGGCGGGATGCCTGATTTTCGGTGCCTCGACGCCATTCCGGTGCAGGCTGCGGTGTGCAACATTTCCCACGGGCACCACGGTCTCGATCGCGAAAATCCCGGCCAGCTCCTGCCAAAACCTGCTCCCCAGCGCAGCTTCGGCGGCCGTCGGGGTTCGGTTGGAAAGCGGCCTGCCCGGCACATGGGTATGCCAGGGGCACGCGCTCCAGAGCAGCGGCAGGAAATCCAGCTCCGCCAGCACCTCCCACATCACCGTCGCCGTCGGCTCCGCCGCAACACCGCGCGCTTCCGGCGGCAGCACGTATCCCTTTCCGGGCCCGAACAGGCCGAACCCGTTGGCCGGTCCCTCGAGGATGGTGCGGCTGGTGAACGGAACGCCCGTGATCCTCATGCCCCGGAAGCCCGGGGCTTCCCCCACCAGCAGCACCTTCGGGCAGCGCTCCCGCATTTCCCGCAGGTAGCTCGCCGGGTTCCGCCGGCGAAGTGCGTTCGCGGGCACGGTGTCATCGAAGAAGTTGGCGCAGCCGGGCCCGGTTTCCACCGACGCCAGCCGGTCCACAAACCCATCGATCTCGGACGCCCGGCCAGGTTGGCCCGGGATGCTGTGTTCCACCCTCCGACTATAGGCCTCCGGCTCTGTTACAGGCTCTGTCACGGTTGGGGCCGCTTGACCGCACGCCGCACCCGCGGCAGGACTTGCTAGCCTGAGCCTGTGAACTACCAGTCCCTGTGGATCGGAATGCTCGTTGGCGCCGCCCTTGGCTTTTCCATTGGCGTGGCCACCGTTGACAAGCCCTTTACCGGGCTGCTGATCGGCCTTGGCATCGGGGCGCTGGTGGGCCTGGCCGCCCGGAAGGACCCCCGGAAGCGCCGCTAGCCCTTCCCGGACCCGCCCGGACCAGAACGACTCCAGAAAGAGCGCACCGTGACGTTTTCCGTGAACTGCTCCATCCTGTTGACCGAGCTGCCGCTGCTCGAGCGTCCCGCCGCGGCGAAGGCTGCGGGGTTCGACGCCGTCGAGTTCTGGTGGCCGTTCGCAAGCTCCGTCCCCGGGGACGCGGAGCTCGGCCGCTTCGAGCGGGCGATCACGGACGCCGGCGTCCGGCTTACCGGCCTGAACTTCGACGCCGGCGACATGCCTGCCGGCGACCGCGGCCTCGTGTCCTGGATCGGCCGCACCTCCGAGTTCCGGGACAACATCGACGTCGTGGCCGGCATCGGCGCGCGGCTCGGCTGCACGTCGTTCAACGCCCTGTACGGCAACCGGCAGGACGGGCACACCCCGGAGGCGCAGGACGAACTGGCGGTCCAGAACCTCGCAGCCGCCGCCGGCGCGGTGGCTCGGATCGGCGGAACCGTGCTGCTCGAACCGCTCAGCGGCGCGCCCCGCTACCCGCTCCTCACCGCCAACGACGCCCTGAGCGTCATCGCCCGGGTGGCGCAGGAAAGCGGTGTGGAGAACATCAAGGTGCTCGCAGACTTCTACCACCTGGCGGTCAACGGCGACGACGTCGAAGCTGTCATCGAGAGGCACGCCCCGGACTTCGGCCACGTCCAGATCGCCGACGCCCCCGGCCGCGGGGCGCCCGGGACCGGGGACCTGCCGCTGGAGCGCTGGATCACCCGCAGCCACGAGCTCGGTTATGAAGGGTACGTTGGCCTCGAGTACAAGGCCCCGGCGGCAACCGCCTTCGACTGGGCCCTCCGCCAGCGCACCGCCCGCTGAGTCGGCGCTGAGTCGGCGTCGTCGAACCCGCTCCTGAGCCGCCGGAATACCGGTTCCGCCTCTAGTGTTGTGCACCACAGACCAATTTCCCACCGCCCTCCCAGCGAAGGACTCCCATGAGCCAGAACGTCACCGTCAAGCTGCAGCCCGGAACCCCGGCCCCCGACTTCACCCTGCCCGACGCCGAGGGCAAGCCGGTGTCCCTGGCCGACTACCGCGGGAAGAACGTCATTGTGTACTTCTACCCGCAGGCCGCCACCCCGGGCTGCACCACCGAGGCCTGCGACTTCCGCGACAGCCTCTCCTCCCTGCAGGGCTCGGGCTATGAGGTGCTGGGCATTTCCCCGGACGCCCCCGAGGCCCTGGCCCACTTCACCGGCGACTTCGCGCTGACCTTCCCGCTGCTCGCCGACGAGGACCACGCCGTGGCCCTGGCATACGGTGCCTGGGGCGAAAAGCTGGTCCGCGGCGAGATCACCGAGGGCATTGTCCGCTCCACCGTGGTCCTCGATCCCGAGGGCAAGGTGAAGCTGGCGCAGTACCAGGTCAAGGCCGAGGGCCACGTCGCCGCCCTGAAGGACGAGCTCGGCGTCTAAGGGGCCGCCCGCGCCGGTTCCGGGAATCCGCTGCGGATCCGGACGGCTGCGCCCCGGGCCCGGCGTGCGCCTGCCCGAAAGCGCAGCTCAAACCCGCCACCGCAGCAGAAGTTGTCCACATCCGGCGTCGGCCCCGTTGCCGGTGCACCTCCTGCGGAACCAGCATCGGGGCATGGACCTCCCCCGCCTCATCGTCAGCAGCGACTCGGCACGGCTCGGCCGGGACTCCCGTGAACTGGGCCGCCGGGCGGCCTCCGGCGAACTGCGCCGCATCCGGCAGGGCGTCTACGTTCCCGCCGCGGCGTGGGATGCGCTGGCCGGCTGGGACCGCTACCCGCTCCTGATCCAGGCGGCGGCGTCGACGCTGCAAAGCAGGACGGTGTTCTGCCGACAGTCCTCCGCTGCACTGTGGGACGTGCCCCTGCTGGGCCCGGCAACGCTGGTGCACGCCTGCACGTCCGACGACGGCGGCGGGCGTTCGCGGGCGGGCGTCCGACGTCACTTCGCCGACCCGGCCTCGCTGCAGGTCGAGGAGCGCCGGGGGCTGCTGGTCACGACCCGGATCCGGACGGTACTGGACCTGGCCGCCTTCGAGTCCTTCGAACAGGCCACGGCCGCGCTCGACCATGTGCTGAAGCCGCAGCCCGGGCTGCCAGCCTTGAGCAAGGAGGAGCTCGACGCCGGCATCGGCGCCAGCTACACCGCGGCCGCGGCGCGCAGAATCCGGGCTGCGATCGCCTTCGCAGACCCGGCGTCGGGATCTCCCGGCGAATCGGCGAGCAGGGCACTGATGCACCGGCTGGGCTTCAAGCCCCCGGAACTGCAGGCCGAGATCCGCGATGCCCGCGGTCTGGCTGGTTACTCCGACTTTGAGTGGCCTGAAGAGCGCCTCTGCGGGGAATTCGACGGCCTGGTCAAGTACCGCAAGGCGGAATACCTCCAGGGCCGGACGCCGTCGGAGGCGGTCATCGACGAGAAGCGCCGCGAGGACCGGATCCGGTCCACCGGGCGGCGGGTGATCCGCTGGACCTGGGCGGAGATCGCCGGGCCGGCCAGGTTCGCGGCCTTCCTCACGGCCGAGGGGGTCCCGCGGCAGATCCGCCCGGCCTGCCGGACTTAATTCCGCGCCGGATCCAGGAATCCGCTGCGGAATCGGACAGGCGCGGCCCGGATCCGGGGCGCATCCGTCCGAAACCGGCGCGGAAACCGAGCCGCACGCGGAAACCCCTAGGCCCGGATGCCGGTCACGATCGTCGCGGTCGACCGTAGCCGAAGTGATCCCCCGTGCTCGTAGCGGCCCAGCATCTGAAACACGTCCGACCGGATCAGCGACCGCACCTCCTCATCCGCCTGCGCCAGGCCCGTCGCCACGGTGGTCGCAATGTCGGTCATGAACTCCCAGTAGCTCTCCGGCGAATCGTGCACCAGGTCGGTGCTGACCGTCCGCTCCGCCACTGCCAGCAGACCGGCGTCCCGGAACAGCCGGGTCATCAGGCCGGGCGCGGAACAGCGGAACAGGCCCGGAATGTCCGCGGGCGGGCGCGGCAGCTCCGTGTGCTGCGCGAGCGTGCCCAGAATGAGGCTGGCCCACGGGTTGGCGGCGGCCCTGCCCCAGACCGCGGCGCTGATCCGTGCGCCGGGTTTGGCCGTCCGCACCATCTCCCGCAGCGCGGCCCGCACCTCGGGAAAGAACATAAAACCGAACCGGCACAGCACGACGTCGAACGTACCGTCCTCGAACGGCAGCTCCGCGGCCTCGCAGACCCTGAAGCTCACGTTGGGCAGGGCACGGGCGGCGGCCTTCTCCTCGGCCACGTGCAGCATGCCGGCCGAGATGTCCGTCAGCGCCACCTCGCCGTGCGGCACCAGCGCGGCGGCAGAGAGCCCGGGTTCACCGGAGCCGGCCGCGACGTCGAGCACACGGGAGTCCGGGTCCAGCCTGGCGTCCCGGATCACGGCGTCGCCGAAGGGGCCGTGCCAGTCCAGCAGTTCCGCGTCCCATTTCTTCCAGCCCGCCGCGAACTGGTCCCAGATAATGCGCTGCCGGTCACGGATCTTGTCCGCTGCAACTGCCATGGTGCGTCCTTAAAAAGTCCGGACCGCACCCTCCCCCACCACATAGTGTGCCCCGCCGCCCACGTTCCCGCTAGGGTTCCGGATTTCCGCCACGGGATCGGACGGCTGCACCGCGGATCCGCGTGGCGGCTGTCCGGAATCGGGGCGAAAACGCCGGCGGAGAAGCGGCGCCCGCGGGGCAGTAGGCTTAATGCCATGGCTCCTGAAGACACCCCCGCTGCGCCCGAACGCCGCTCCGTCACCGTCCGCCGCGCCCCGAGGTACGTCCCGTTCCTGATCCTGGGCGGGCTGCTGGGCGTTGTGGTGGCCGCCGTCGTCGCCTACGCCCTGCCCGGCGACGAGGGCTACGACGCCAACTCCGTCTTCGGCTTCTTCCTGACCTTCTGCGCTGCGGGCGGCGCGATCCTGGGCGCCGCCGTCGCCTTGGTGCTGGACCGGCTGAGCGTCCGCCGCACCGAGCACGCCGTCGTCGAGTCCGTTCCGGATTCGGTGCCGGACACCGACGACGAGGACCGCGCCTGAGCGGTCGCCCATCGGCCCGGCAGGTCACAAACCGGCGGCCGGAAAAGTCCTAGCGCACAACGTGAGATAATCGACCAGTGGCACGCGGCGATGGAAAACTTTCTCATGATCTTCTCTCTGGCGAAAAAGGCCCGCAGGACGCTTGTGGCGTCTTCGGGGTCTGGGCTCCCGGCGAAGAGGTAGCAAAACTCACCTATTACGGGCTGTACGCGCTGCAGCACCGTGGCCAGGAGTCGGCTGGTATAGCCACCAGCGACGGCAAGCGGATCAACGTCTACAAGGACATGGGCCTCGTGTCCCAGGTCTTCGACGAGACCACGCTGAACACCCTGACCGGGCACCTGGCCGTCGGCCACTGCCGCTACTCCACCACCGGAGCGAGCCACTGGGCCAACGCCCAGCCCACCCTCGGCGCCACCGCCACCGGCACCGTCGCCCTGGCGCACAACGGCAACCTCACCAACACCGCCGAGCTCAAGGCCATGATCATGGACCGCAACGGCGGCCAGCTGACCGGTGAGATGAAGCAGGGCAACACCTCGGACACCGCCCTGGTCACCGCCCTGCTGGAGGGCGAGGAGGGCAAGTCCCTCGAACAGACTTCCCTGGAGCTGCTGCCCAAGATCAAGGGCGGCTTCTGCTTCGTCTATATGGACGAAGGCACCCTCTACGCCGCCCGCGACACCTACGGCATCCGCCCGCTGGTCCTGGGCCGGCTGGAACGCGGCTGGGTGGTCGCCTCCGAACAGTCCGCCCTCGCCACGGTCGGCGCGAGCTTCATCCGGGAAATCGAACCCGGCGAGTTCATCGCCATCGACGAACAGGGCGTCCGCTCCCAGCGCTTCGCCGAGCCGACGCCGGCCGGCTGCGTCTTCGAGTACGTCTACCTCGCCCGCCCGGACGCCGCGATCGCCGGCCGCTCGGTCTACGAATCCCGCGTGGAAATGGGCCGCCAACTGGCCCGCGAGAACACCCAGGAAGCGGACATCGTCATCCCGGTGCCGGAATCCGGCACCCCCGCGGCTGTGGGCTACGCCGAGGAATCCGGCATCCCGTTCGCGCACGGCTTCGTCAAGAACGCCTACGTGGGCCGCACCTTCATCCAGCCGTCCCAGACGCTGCGCCAGCTCGGCATCCGGCTCAAGCTCAACGCCCTGGAATCCGTGATCCGCGGCAAGCGCGTGGTGGTGGTGGACGACTCGATCGTCCGCGGCAACACCCAGCGCGCCATCGTCCGGATGCTCCGCGAGGCCGGCGCCGCCGCCGTGCACATCAAGATCTCCTCCCCGCCGGTCAAGTGGCCCTGCTTCTACGGCATCGACTTCGCTTCCCGCGCCGAACTGATCGCCAACGGCGCCACGATCGACGAGATCTCCCAGGCCATCGGCGCGGACTCGCTCGCGTACATCTCCGAGGACGGCATGATCGGCGCCACCCGGCAGCCCCGCGAACGCCTCTGCACCGCCTGCTTCACCGGGCAGTACCCGATTGAGCTTCCGGGTGCGGACAAGCTGGGCAAGAACCTGCTGGAGCGCACCGATCTGGGCGGCCTGCCCGCCAAGTCCGACGCCGGAACCCCGGCTGGCACGCCGGCAGCCGGGATCTCCGCGGCCGATGCCGCCGCCAACGCCGCGTCCGACGCCGCCATCCCGGCCGACCAGGATCCGGCCGAGAAGGCCGGCGCCACCGGTTGCGATCCGGGACCCGACGCCGAATTCGAACAACTGCTCACGGACGCCGACCGCGTACCCGCCGACAAGCAAGATGCCGACAAGAAAGAGCCAGTATGACTTCCGCCTCCCCGGCCGCTGACATGAACTCCGCCCAGAACACCGGCATCACCTACGCCTCCGCCGGGGTCGACGTCGAAGCGGGCGACCGCGCCGTCGAACTCATGAAGGACGCCGTTAAGGCGACCCACAACTCCTCGGTGATCGGCGGCGTGGGCGGGTTCGCCGGGCTGTACGACGTCTCGAAGCTGTTGACCTACAAGCGACCGCTGCTGGCCACGTCCACCGACGGCGTGGGCACCAAGGTGGCCATCGCGCAGGCCATGGACATCCACGACACCATCGGCTTCGACCTGGTGGGCATGGTGGTGGACGACATCGTGGTGGTGGGCGCCGAACCGCTGTACATGACCGACTACATCGCCTGCGGCAAGGTGGTCCCGGAACGGATCGCCGACATCGTGCGGGGCATCGCGGCCGCCTGCTCGGTCGCCGGTACCGCCCTGGTGGGCGGCGAGACCGCCGAGCACCCGGGCCTGCTCGGTGAGCACGAGTACGACGTCGCCGGCGCCGCCACCGGCGTGGTCGAGGCCGATTCCCTGCTGGGCCCGGAGCGCGTCCGCTCCGGCGACGTCGTGATCGGCATGGCCTCCTCCGGCCTGCACTCCAACGGCTACTCTCTGGTCCGCCGCGTGGTCAACCACGCCGGCTGGGCCCTGGACCGGCACGTCTCCGAATTCGAGCGCACCCTGGGCGAGGAGCTCCTGGAGCCCACCCGCGTGTACGCCGCCGACTGCCTGGACCTGGCCCGCACCTTCCCGGTCAACGGCTCCGCCTCAGGCCAGGCCGTGCACGGCTTCAGCCACGTCACCGGCGGCGGGCTGGCCGCCAACCTGGCCCGCGTGCTGCCGCAGGGCCTGCTGGCCACCGTGGACCGCGCCACCTGGGAACTGCCGGCGATCTTCAAGCTGGTCTCCGAGCTGGGCAACGTCCCGCTGGCCGACCTCGAACGCACCCTCAACGTGGGTGTCGGCATGGTCGCGATCGTCTCCCCGGAAGCCGCCGACGCCGCGGTGAACCACCTGAACGCCCGCGGCCTGCCGTCCTGGATCATGGGCACGGTCGGGGAAAACTCCGACTCGGTCCTCAAGTCCGGCCCGGATTACGTCCAGGGCGCCAAGGGCGTCGACGGCGGCGCCGTCCGGATGGTCAACGCCTACGCCTAGACCCCACCGGCTCCCAGCCTTCGCAAGCTCAGGCCGGGGCCCTCGCCGGCGTGGGGCCACCCCTTAAACCTCCAGGACGCTGAAGACGCCGCCCTGCGGATCCGCCAGGGTGGCGATGGTGCCGGCCTCGTCACCGGACTCCGGCCCGACCAGCACCACGCCGCCCGCCGCCCGGGCCGCCGCCACGGCATCGGCCACGCTTGCGACGCCGAAATACACCTGCCAGCCCGGCTCCAGGTTCCGTTCGGCCGCCGGGACGGTGGCGATCCCGGCCACCTCGGCGCCGTCCACCATCAAAGTTGTGTAGCTTCCGCCGTCGTCCTGCGGGTATTCGGTCACCTCATGGCCCAGCAGCTGCTGGAAGAACCCGACGGCGGCCTGCGGCTCGGGCGTGAGCAGTTCCACCCATGCCAGGGCCCCCGGCTCCTCGGTGCGGGCCGTGCCAAAGTGGCTGCCGGCCTGCCACGCCCCGGTGGTCCCTCCGCCGGGCGGGGTGAAGAAGACCATCACGCCTGTGCCCTCCACGGCCTCGGGGCCAAACTCCAGGGTCCCGCCGCCGTGGGGCAGATCAGCGGCGAGCCCGGCGGCGTCGTCGACGGCGAAGTAGACGTTCCACTGCCCCGGCGCTGCGGCCTGCTGCTGGCGGGGGTTCTGCGGCGCGATCACCGTCACCAGCTCCTCGCCCAGGAACGCCCTGGCGTAGCTGCGGCCGTCAGGAGTGGGCAGGTCCTCGTACCTCCAGCCGAAGAGGGCGGCGTAGAAGTCCTTGGCCGCCGCCACATCCGACGTCTGGAGGTCGGTCCAGCAGACCTCCCCTTCGGTGAAACCCGATCGAATGGCCATGAACAGTCCCTCCGGAAGCACGCCGGACGCTCCGGCACACCCAAGGTAGCCCGCGGCGCAGGCCCCAGCAAGCAACGGCGGGGAGGGCCGGACGCAAGAAACCCGCCGGGCACGCCCCGGGCGGGGTGTGGCCGGCGGGCCTGAAAACATGGCCGGATCCCCTGCCTGCGGGGGATCCCGGAATGAAGTGGCGACTAACCTATCCGACGGGAATCTACCTCGTCGTCGTCCTCTTCCACATCGTCCGCGTACTTATCGACATAAGCCGAATAGTCCGGCTCAACGGGCTCACTCGAGAAACGACTCGGTGCACGACCCTCGGAGCTCTTCAGCTCACGCTGAAGCGCAGAGTAGTCAGTGTTCGGGGAATAGTACTTAATATCCCGAGCCTGCTTAGTAGCTTTTGCCTTTTGACGGCCGCGCCCCATGGCGTGACCCCCTTTTGTACTCGGACCGGAGGTGGTCACCATTTGGCGATCGGTGAGGCCCCGGAATGTTTGGTCAATTTGTCGTACACCTAGATTACATGCTTTCGGCCGGTACTGCTCGCCGCCCCGGCCGCTGTGGACGGCGTCACGGTGCAAGCTGCGCGTCGCACCGCGCCCGCCGGGCCCCGCTCCGGACCCCGGCCTGCATGCGGGCCCGCGCGCTTCTTCGATAGAGTCTCTTGATGGGCTCCCGGCGACGGGGCCCCGAGCCGGACATCCAGCCCCGGCGCAACGCATGGAAGAGGTGATTTCCCGAGTGACCGAGAGGCCTGAGAGCAGCGAGAACGCCAGGCTCGGCGATGCAGGAATGCCTGACGTTCCGCACCCCGACGACGCCGGGCACCGCCCGGCAACGACCCCGCCGGCGCGGCTTCCCTCTTCCGTCCATATCCCGCCGCGGCCTTCCGCACCGCCGACGTCGGCCCTGCCGCAGGTCCGCCCGAGGCCGCAGGTCCGCCCGAACCGCAAACCGGCCTCCGGCGCCGCCCAGTTCGGCAAGCTCCTTTCGGCCCGGACGGCGCAACTGCGGGCCTCGAAGCCGGGAGCCGGGGCCCAAGAGCTGGGCCGCACCCTGTGGGCCCACGCCCAGCGGCTGGGCTTGGCCAAGGTGGGCGCCACCCTCGCCGCCGTTGTGGTGCTCGGCCTGGTGATCTGGTGGCTGACCGCCCTCGGCGCCGCCAAGCAGCAGCCTGCGGCCGGCACCTCCCCCGCACCGGCAGGGTCCGCGTCGTCGGCTTCTCCCGCGCCCCGCGGCGCGCTGCCGCTGGAAGGCGTCAACCCGATGGACTTCCGCCTCGGCGACTGCTTCAAGGACTTCGACCCGAATGCCGCGGCGTCCACGGTGGTCGCCTGCGACACGGGACATTCTGCGCAGCTGGTGGCGATCGAGTCGTACGCAGCCTCGGACGCCTACCCGGGCCGCGACCCGCTGAAGCAAAAGGCGCTCGACGCCTGCAAGTCAGCCCTGCTGACCGACAAGTCCAGCGACTACCTGCTCAGCTACAAGCTGGCCTACCCGAGTTCCTCCAGCTGGGGCACCGGGGACCGGCGGGTGGACTGCTACGTCGCCGTGGACACCGGCAACGTCATCAAGGAATCCCTGCTGCCGTAGTTTTTCCGGTGCGCTCCGCCGGAATTGGTCCTAGAGTGTCGCCATGGCTATCGCACGCTTCCCGGTCGTTGTACTGGACTGCCCTGATCCCAAGTCCCTTGCCGAGTTTTACGGCACGCTGCTCGATTGGAAAATGGAGCAGGACGACGACGGCTGGTGCTCCATCCGCGCCGACTACGGCGATTCGCTGAGCTTCCAGAGGGTCGAGTCCTACACGCCGCCGCAGTGGCCCGGCCAGGACGTCCCGCAGCAGATGCACCTCGACTTCGTCGTTGACGACCTCGATGCCGCCGAGGCCGCGGCGCTTGAGCTGGGCGCGAGGAAGCACGGGCATCAGCCCGGCACAACCTTCCGGGTCTTCCTGGACCCGGCCGGCCATCCGTTCTGCCTCTGCCTCGACTGACCAGCAGCCCGCCTAAAAGCAGCCCAGAACAAGGGCCGCCAGCCGCACAACGCGGGTGGCGGCCCTTCGCAGGGGTGCCTACTCCTTGCGGCGCACCGAGAGTCCGCTGCCGGTGGAGGCGCCGCCGTCGGGCCGCGAGGACACGTCCGGGCCGCCCATGGTGAGCTCCATCAGGTCCGGGGCGGTGTCCACCAGCACGGTGTCGCCGTCGGCGATGTCGCCGGCCAGGATGGCCTTGGCCAGCCGGTCGCCGATCTCCCGCTGGACGAGGCGGCGCAGCGGCCGGGCGCCGTAGGCGGGGTCGTAGCCGGTGACGGCCAGCCAGGCGCGGGCGCCCTCGGTGACTTCCAGGTTGAGCCGACGGCCCTTGAGCCGTTCGCCGAGCTCCTTGACCTGCAGTTCCACGATCTCGGCCAGCTCCTCCACGCTCAGCGGGTCGAACAGCACCACCTCGTCGAGCCGGTTCAGGAACTCGGGCTTGAACGAGGCGTGCACTGTGGCCATCACGGCCTCCCGCTTGGCGGCGGCGTCGAGGTTCGGGTCCACGAGGAACTGGCTGCCCAGGTTGGAGGTCAGGACCAGGATCACGTTGCGGAAGTCCACGGTGCGGCCCTGGCCGTCGGTGAGCCGGCCGTCGTCGAGCACCTGCAGCAGGATGTCAAAGACCTCCGGGTGCGCCTTCTCCACCTCGTCCAGCAGCAGCACGGAGTACGGACGACGTCGGACGGCCTCGGTCAGCTGGCCGCCTTCCTCGTAGCCCACGTAGCCCGGAGGCGCGCCGACCAGGCGGGCCACGGAGTGCTTCTCCGAGTACTCGGACATGTCGATCCGGACCATGGCGCGTTCGTCGTCGAAGAGGAAGTCGGCGAGCGACTTGGCGAGTTCGGTCTTGCCGACGCCGGTGGGCCCCAGGAACAGGAAGGACCCGGTGGGCCGGTTGGGGTCGCTGATGCCGGCGCGGGCGCGGCGCACGGCGTCGGAGACCGCGGTGACGGCCGTGGACTGGCCGATCAGCCGCTCGCCGAGGACGTGCTCCATCTGGAGGAGCTTCTGGCTCTCGCCCTGCAGCATGCGCNCGTCGGAGACCGCGGTGACGGCCGTGGACTGGCCGATCAGCCGCTCGCCGAGGACGTGCTCCATCTGGAGGAGCTTCTGGCTCTCGCCCTGCAGCATGCGCCCGGCGGGGATGCCGGTCCAGGCGGAGATCACCTCGGCGATGTCGTCCGCGGTGACCTCGTCCGCCACCATCAGGTCCTGCTTGGCGCCGCCGCCGGCCACCCGGGCGGATTCCGCCTCGGCGGCCGCGTTCAGTTCGCGCTCCAGGGCGGGGATCTCGCCGTACAGCACGCGCGACGCGGTTTCCAGGTCGCCCTCGCGCTGGGCCTTGTCCGCGGCGGACCGCAGCTCGTCCAGCTTGGCCTTGAGGTCGCCGACGTGGTTCAGGCCGGCCTTTTCCGCCTCCCAGCGGGCGTTGAGCCCGGCCAGTTCCTCTTTCTTGTCGGCCATGTCGGCGCGAAGGGCGGCGAGCCGTTCCACCGAGGCGGCGTCGGTCTCGCCCGCCAGCGCGAGTTCCTCCATGGTGAGCCGGTCCACCTGGCGCCGCAGCTGGTCGATTTCCTCCGGCGCGGAGTCGATCTCCATGCGGAGGCGGGAGGCGGCTTCGTCCACGAGGTCGATCGCCTTGTCGGGCAGCTGCCGGCCGGTGATGTACCGGTTGGACAGCGACGCGGCGGCGACGAGGGCGGAGTCGGCGATGGCCACCTTGTGGTGCGCCTCGTAGCGCTCCTTGAGCCCGCGCAGGATGCCGATGGTGTCGTCCACGCTGGGCTCGCCGACAAAGACCTGCTGGAAGCGGCGTTCCAGAGCCGGGTCCTTCTCGATGTTCTCGCGGTACTCGTCCAGGGTGGTGGCGCCGATCAGCCGAAGCTCGCCGCGGGCCAGCATGGGTTTGAGCATGTTGCCGGCGTCCATGGAGCTGTCGCCGGTGGCGCCGGCGCCCACCACGGTGTGGATCTCATCGATGAAGGTGACAATCTGGCCCTCGGAGCTCTTGATTTCCTCGAGCACGGCCTTGAGCCGCTCCTCGAATTCGCCGCGGTACTTGGCGCCGGCCACCATCGAGGCGAGGTCCAGGGCGATCAGGGTTTTGCCGCGCAGGCTCTCCGGGACGTCGCCGGCCACGATCCGCTGGGCCAGGCCCTCGACGACGGCGGTCTTGCCCACGCCGGGCTCGCCGATGATCACCGGGTTGTTCTTGGTGCGGCGGCTCAGGACCTGGATGATCCGGCGGATTTCGGCGTCGCGCCCGATCACCGGGTCCAGCTTGCCCGAGCGTGCGATCGCGGTCAGGTCGGTGCCGAACTTCTCCAGTGCCTGGAAGGTGTTCTCGGGGTCCGCATTATCCACCTTGCGGTCGCCGCGGACCCCCGGCAGGGCCGCGAGGAGCGCTTCGTGGGAGGCGCCGGCGTCACGCAGCAGCCGGGCGACGTCGTCGTTGCCGGACGCGAGACCCAGCAGCAGGTGCTCGGTGGAGACGAAGGAGTCGCCGAGGCGCTCGGCCTCGTTCTGGGCGTTCTTGATGGCGTTCATCGCCGAGCGGGAGAGCTGGGCCTGCTGCACCGAACTGCCGGAGGTGGAGGGCAGCGCCTTGATCGCGGAGCTCGCCTGGACGCTGACGGCATCCGGATCGGTACCGGTGGCGCGCAGGAGCGCGACGGCGACCCCCTCGCGCTGGTCCATCAGCGCCTTGAGCAGGTGTGCCGGTTCCAGCTGCGGGTTGCCGGCCGTCGAGGCGTTCATGGCGGCTGCCGAAAGAGCCTCCTGGCTCTTGGTGGTGAATTTGGCGTCCAAAGAGAGCTCCTTCCGGGATAAAACTGGCGTCAAAGTTGAGTCTAACCCGCTCAACTTTGGATTCGGCCCCTTTTGCTCCATGTTTGCCCACGGCGAAACTGCTGTCTAGGGCCGGAGTCCTCGCGGGGAGCGGCCCGCGCTTACGGACATGCCCATCCTTTGCGCAGGGCGTTGGGCATGCCCGACTCCCACGCTTCGCCACTACGGACATGCCCATCCTTCATGCGCAGCATTGGACATGCCCGCTGGGAGCCCCTCCGGCTAACGGGCATGCCCATCCTTCGAGCCGACGAGTGGACATAACCCGAATATGTCCACTGGGCGAGCCTGAGGATGGGCATGCCCATCGGAGCCATGGCCGGAATTCGGCCACACGCCGCACTGAGCTGACCGATCCAGGCCGCGACCAACCCGAACCCGCGGAGCCGCGACCAACCCGAACCCGCGCCCGCCCCTGCCGGCGGCCCGCCAAACCCCGAACCCGCGCCCATGCCTGCCGGCCCCCCACACCCGAACCCAAGCCCGCGGCCGCGGGATGGGCATGTCCATCGGCCCAGGCACCGCAAGCCTGCGCCCCACCACCACATCACTTAACGTTGCTTAACGCTGCGCGGGCTGCCTACTGTAACTGAGGTCACAGCAGGAAAAGCCGACGCGAAGGAGGGTCAGAATGCAGGAGCAAGCCACCACCGTTGCCGCCGACGGCCCTGTTGCCACAGTTTCCGCGGCGGCCGTGGCCCGCGCGGCGGGAGTCTCCTCCGCGGCCGTGTCCTACGTCCTCAACGGCAAAGGCGGCGTCTCCCCGGAGACCCGGCGCCACATCATCCACGTGGCGAACGAACTGGGCTTCAGGCCCCGTAAGTCCTCCCAGTCCACCGACCTGCAGCGCACCCGCGTGATCGGCCTGATCCTGCCGAACATCATCAACCCGATGTTCCCGCGCTGGGCCCAGGGCATCATTTCGGCGGCAGCAGACTCCGGCTACGAGGTCTTCGTCGCCACCACCCAGGACGACCCGGAAATCCTTGCCCAGGTCACCGCCACGCTGGCGAACCGCAACGTGGACGGCGTCATCCTCGCCGCCTCGCTCCGGGACGACGCCCGCGCCCTCCGCACCCTGAGGGCCGCCCGGATCCCCTACGTCTGCCTGTCCCGCCGGGCCGACTTCCTCGACTCCGACTTCGTGGGGATCGACGACGACGCCGCGGCCACGCTGCTGATGCAGCACATGCTCGGCCACGGCTACACCGAGATTGCCACGGTGATCGGCCCCCGCTTCTCCACTGCCTCGCTGGCCCGGGAACAGGCCTTCGTGCGGACGGCGGCCGCCGCCGGCGTCGTAATCAGCGGGGACCGCAAGATCAGCACCCGGGTCAACAACGAGGGCGGCCGGCTGGCTGCGGAACGCCTCTTCGCTTCGGGGACACCGCCGCAGGCAGTGGTCTGCGGCAGCGATGAGCTCGCCATCGGCGTCATGGAGTACGCCCTGGCGCGCGGCCTGCGGATCCCGGAGGACGTGGCCGTGGCCGGCTGCGACGGCCTGCCGCACAGCCGCTCCCGGTTGATCAACCTGACCAGCATTGTCCAGCCGCAGCAGGAAATGGCCCACGAGGCCTTTGCCATGCTGCTCAAACGCATCGAGACCGCGTCCGGCAGCTACACCTCCCGGGTGTGCCGGCACCGCCTCCATATCGGCCGCACCTGCGGCTGTTCCCCCGCCGTTCCCTGACACCCCGCACCACCCGAAACACCACCACCAAACGCACCCACTGCGTCAAGGGCTTCCGCCGTGCTGCCCGCTGTCCACCCTGACCATCAATCCTGACCACCAATTCAAGGACGAAGACCCATGTCAGTTGTATCCGCACCAACGAAGATGCGCACACCGCAGGAAATTAACGGCGTGATCCTCCGCCGAGTCATGCCGCTCCTGATCGGCGCCTACATCATGGCGTTCCTGGACCGCACCAATATCGGTATGGCCAAGGACCGCCTGCAGATCGACCTCGGCATTTCCGCCACCGCCTTCGGCATCGGCGCCGGCCTGTTCTTCCTGACGTACGCCCTCTCCGAAATCCCGTCGAACCTGATCCTGCACAAGGTCGGCGCCCGCTTCTGGATCATGCGGATCATGATCACGTGGGGCCTCATTTCCGCGGGCATGGCCTTCGTCCAGGGCGAGTGGTCCTTCTACATCATGCGGATGCTGCTGGGCGTCGCCGAGGCCGGCCTCTTCCCCGGCGTGATGTACTTCCTCACCCAGTGGTTTGTGGTCAAAGACCGCGCCAAGGCCAACGGCATGTTCCTGCTGGGCGTCTCGATCGCCAACATCGTCGGCGCCCCGCTGGGCGGCCTGCTGCTGACCCTGGACGGCGTGGCCGGACTGCACGGCTGGCAGTGGATGTTCCTGGTCGAAGGCCTTCCCGCCTGCATCCTCGCCTACGTCGTCTGGAAGAAGCTCCCGGACCGGCCCAGCCAGGCCAAGTTCCTCAGCCCCGAGGAAGCCGCCGACCTTGAAGCCCGGATCGCAGCCGAAGAGCAGGCGGGCGCCGAGGCCTCCGGCAACCACCGCCTGCGCGACGCGCTCAAGGACAAGCAGATCCTCCTGGTGGTGGGCGTCTACTTCACCCACCAGATCGCCGTCTACGCCCTGTCCTACTTCCTGCCCTCGATCATCGGCACCTACGGCAAGCTCAACCCGCTCCAGATCGGCCTGCTGACCTCCATCCCGTGGATCTTCTCCGCGGCCGGGGCGCTGCTGGTGCCCCGCTTCGCCACCGACGGAAGGCGCTCCCGGCTCCTGGTCACCGGCACCATGATCGGCATCGTCGCGGGCTTCGCGCTCGGCGCAGTCGGCGGCCCGGTGCTCGGCATGATCGGCTTCTGCCTCGCCGCGTTCAACTTCTTCGCCCTGCAGCCGATCCTCTTCACCTACCCGGCCACCCGCCTCAGCGGAGCCTCCCTGGCCGGCGGCATCGCCCTGGTCAACACCATAGGCCTGCTGGGCGGCTTCCTCGGCCCGTACGTCATGGGCTTTATGCAGGACGCCACCGGCTCCAAGCTCGCCGGACTGTGGTTCATCGTAGGTATGTGCATCATCGGCGCGCTGCTGTCCCTGATGCTCAAGCGCGGCACCGAGAAGCCCGACGCCGTCCCCGCCGCCCACTAAGGCCCCACCCAACGCACCACCGTTGCGGCTCCGCCGGCGCCCTGGCGCCGGCGGAGCGGACCCCCGAACCACCACTGCAAGGACTACCCCCATGGATTTCACCGCAAAGCGCGTCCTCGTCACCGCCGGCGCCAACGGCATCGGCCTGGCCATCGCCCAGAAGTTCCAGGAACTTGGCGCCGCCGTGTTCGTCACCGACATTGACGCCGACGCCGTCGAGAAGGCACGCGTGAACGGCCTCGCGGCCGCGGTCAGCGACGTCTCCGACGAGGCCCAGGTCCGTGAGCTCATGGCCACGGTGGCCGAGGAACTGGGCGGCCTGGACGTGCTGGTCAACAACGCCGGGATCGCCGGGCCCACCGGTCCGCTCGAAACACTCGACGCCGCCGCCTGGAAGGCCACCTTCGACGTCAACATCCACGGCCAGTTCTACTGCATCAAACACGCCCTTCCCCTGCTCCGGCAGGGCACCGGCGCCTCGATCGTGAGCCTCTCCTCCGCGGCCGGCCGGCTCGGCATGGCCGGACGCAGCGCCTACTCGGCGTCCAAGTGGGCCGTCGTCGGCCTGACCAAGACCCTCGCGATCGAGCTGGGTCCGGACCGGATCCGGGTCAACGCGATCTGCCCCGGCGCCGTCAACGGCCCCCGGATCGACGCCGTCATCGCCGCCAAGGCGCAGATGCTGGACCTCCCGGCGGAGCAGGTCTCCGAGCTTTACCACAACCAGTCCTCCCTGGGCCGGCTGATCGAGGCCGAGGACATCGCGAACATGGCCGCCTTCGCCGCGAGCGACCTGGCCCGCAACGTCAACGGCCAGGCCCTCGCCGTCGACGGCAACACCGAAAAGCTTTACTGAGCCCCGAAGGAGCAACCCCATGGCTGCTGCACGCAAAGTCATCATCACCAGCGCCGTCACCGGTGCCATCCACACGCCGTCGATGTCCCCGCACCTGCCGGTGTCGCCGGATGAGATCGCCGACGCCGCGATCGGCGCAGCCGAGGCCGGCGCCGCGATTGTGCACATGCACGCCCGCGACCCGAAGGACGGCCGGCCCTCCCAGGACCCCGAGCACTTCGCCCCGATCCTGGACAAGCTCAAGCGCAACACCGACGCCGTCATCAACATCACCACCGGCGGCTCCCCGCACATGACCGTGGAGGAGCGGATGCAGCCGGCCGCCCTCTTCAAGCCCGAGCTTGCCTCGCTGAACATGGGGTCGATGAACTTCGGCCTCTACCCGATGCTGGACCGGTTCACGGAGTTCGGCCACGAGTGGGAGCGCGAGGGCCTTGAGAAGAGCCGGGACCTGGTCTTCAAGAACACCTTCCAGGACATCGAAACCATTCTCGGCATCGGCAACGAAAACGGCACCCGGTTCGAATTCGAGTGCTACGACATCTCCCACCTGAACAACCTGGCCCACTTCCACGCCCGCGGCCTGGCCCGCGGCCCGCTGTTCGTCCAGTCCGTCTTCGGCCTGCTCGGCGGCATCGGGGCGCACCCGGAAGACCTGATGCACATGCGCCGCACCGCGGACCGGCTGCTGGGCGACGACTACGAGTGGTCCATCCTGGGCGCCGGCAAGAACCAGATGCCGCTCGCCACGATCGGCGCGGCCATGGGCTCGCACGTCCGGGTGGGCCTGGAGGACTCGCTCTGGATCGGCCCGGGCCAGCTCGCCACCTCCAACGCCCAGCAGGTCACCCGGATCCGCACCATCCTGGAGGCGCTGAACTTCGAGATCGCCACCCCGGACGAGGCCCGCGAAATGCTGCAGCTCAAGGGCCGCGACAAGGTGGGATTCTAGGCCCGTGAGCATCCTCGTTGCCCCGGACAGCTTCAAGGGCACCTTCGCGGCCGCGCAGGTCAGCGCCCACATCGCCGCCGGAATCCGGGCTGCCGGCGCGTCCGCCGTCGAACTTCCCGTGGCCGACGGCGGCGAGGGGACCTTCGAGGTGCTGGTCCGGGGACTCGACGCCCGTCCGGTCCGGGTCCGCACCGTGGGCCCCTGGGGCGACGACGTCGAAACTGTCGTTGCGCTGGCCCCGGACGGGACCGCCGTCGTCTAACTCGCGTTCGCCAGCGGACTGAACCTGCCCACAGCCGGGGACCGGGACCCCGTCCTGGCCAGCACCTACGGCAGCGGGGTGATGATGGCGGAAGCCGTCCGGCTCGGGGCGCGGCGCCTGCTGGTGGCCGCCGGGGGCTCCGCCACCACCGACGGCGGGGCCGGCGCCATCGCCGCCATCGAGGAGCGCGGCGGCCTCAACGGCGCCGAGGTGGTGGTCCTCAGCGACGTGACCACCCGCTTCGCCGACGCCGCCCGGGTCTTCGGGCCGCAGAAGGGCGCCGAACCCGCCACGGTGGAGGCCCTCACGCGGCGGCTCGACGCCTTGGCCGACGGGTTTGATCGTGAACTGGGCCGGGACCCCCGCCCGGTGAAGCGCACCGGGGCCGCCGGCGGCTTCTCTGGCGGCATGTGGGCGAAGTACAGGGCCCGGCTGGTCTCCGGCGCGGACCTCGTCCTGGACCTGCTCGACTTCGACGCGCAGGCGGCAGCCAGCAGCGCGGTGGTGGTGGGCGAGGGCCGACTGGACTCCCAGACCGGCCAGGGCAAGATCATCGCCGCTATCCTGGCCCGGAGCGGCACGACGCCGGTGTACGCCGTCGTCGGTTCAGTCCATGATGACCTGGGTGACTATGCGGAGAACTTCGCGGGCGTGATCGTGGCCAGCGACGCGGACGCTCTGGTGGCGGCGGGGACACGTCTCGCCCGCATCACCGGACATGCCCGTCGCTGACACGCTCGGATGGACATGCCCGTCGTTGGCGCCCGGGAATGAGCATGTCCGTCTCCGGGCCATTGCACCCGGGGATTGGTTGGCCCGCATCTGGCCCTTGGAATGGACATATCCGTCCCTGACGCCAGCCAATGGACATATCCCCGCTATGCCCATCCTTCGCGCCGAAGAATGGACATGTCCCCGGGGCGGCAGCGCGGGGGCTGGGCATGCCCGGCACCGGGGCTGAGGGATGGGCATGTCCGTCACAAGGAAGCGATCCGGCGGTCGGCTCCCCCAAGGAACCGACCACCGGATCGAATAACGGCTACGGGTAACGGCTACGGGTAAAGTCTGTCATACATTTGACAAGTTTGTCACACGCCGTGCGGGCGGGGTGTCCCCCGGCCTCTGTAATCTGGGACGCATGAGTGAGACTTCAGCCCCCGGGCACGGCCCGCGCAGCGTTTTCCTGGACAAAGAACACCCCGCCGCGTGGCGTGCGCTCAACGGCTTGGGCCTGAAAGTCAAGGAATCCGCCACCGAGGCGGGCCTGGACCAGGCGCTGATCGAACTGTTGAACGTGCGCATCTCGCAGATCAACGGCTGCGCTTTCTGCCTGGACCTGCATGTTGGGGACGCCGTCACGAACGGCGAATCAGCCCAGCGCCTGGCGGTGCTCCCGGCCTGGCGCGACACGGACCTCTTCACCGAAAAGGAACGCGCCGCCCTGACCCTCGCCGAAGCGATCACCAACATCTCCGACGCCGACGCACGCGAGCACGAGGGCCGCCAGGCACGCAAGCACCTCACCGACGCCGAGTTCTCCGCGGTCAGCTGGCTCGCCATCACCATGAACGCCTTCAACCGCGTCTCGATCGTCAGCCAGCACCCGGTCCGGAAGAAGCCGCGGGACGCCTAGGACCAGGGCCCCCAATAGCCCTACGCCGGGTACACGGACACCGCGGCCGCTTTGACCACAAAGTAGGCGCGCACCCCCGGCGCCAGGCCCAGATCCGCCGACGCCGCGGGGGTCACGTCCGCGGACAGCTCCCCGGCCCGCACCCGGATCTGGTCTCCGTGCGGCTCCAGGTCGGTCACCGTCACCGGGAAGGAGTTCCGCGGACTGCCGTGCGCCTCGTCCAGGAACACGGAGACGGCCGACGGCGGAAAGGCCGCCACGCCGCCCAGCCCCGCAACCGGAGGGTCCTCGTGCCGGCCCGCCAGTTCCTGGCCCGAGGCCGTCCGGAGCCCGTCCGTGGTGACGGTCCCGGCCACGAGGTTCAGCCCGGCCAGCCCCGCGGCGAAGCGGCTCCGCGGCCGTTGAAGCACCTCCCGGGTAGGGCCTTCCTCGGTGATCCTGCCGCCCTCCAGTACGACCACCCGGTCGGCCAGCATGTACGCATCGAGCACGTCGTGCGTCACGATGATGGCCCGGCGCCCGGCCAGCACCCGCTTGAGCAGCCGCCGCAGCAGCGGGGCCGCGTGGACGTCCAGGGCGGCCATCGGCTCGTCGAGCAGCAGCAGGCCCGGGTCGGCCGCCAGCGCCCGGGCCACCGCCACCCGCTGCGCCTGGCCGCCGGAGAGTTCCGAGGGCCGCCGGCCGGCCAGGTCCGAGGCGTCGACCTCCGCCAGCCAGTGCCTGGCCGCCTCCCGCGCCTGGGTCCGAGGGACACCGGCGCTCCGGGGACCGAAGGCGACGTTTTCGAGTGCGCTCAGGTGCGGAAACAGCAGCGGCTCCTGGGCCAGCAGGGCGGTGCCGCGGCGGTGCGGCGGGATCCACGCCTGCGGACCGGGGCCCAGGTCGAAGAGGACGCGCCCGTCCAGCTCCGCCCGGCCGGCATCGGGCCGCAGCAGGCCCGCCACGGCCGAGAGCAGGGTGGATTTCCCGGCGCCGTTCGGTCCGAGGACCGCCACCGTTTCTGCCGGCCCGAGCTCCAGCGCGACGTCGAAACCGCGGTCGGCGACGGCGGCGTCGAACGTGAACGTCATGCCCGCCCCGGCCCGGCCGCCGCAAGGCTGCCCGCAGTTCGGCCGCCCGCACGGCCGGCGGGCGACGCACCCCGGTAGCTGAGTCCGACGACGACGACCGCCACCACGACGAGCAGCAGGGAAAGCGCGACGGCGTCGTCGGCGTCGGTCTCCCGCTGCAGGTAGATCTCCAGCGGCAGGGTGCGGGTGACGCCTTGCAGGCTTCCCGCGAAGGTGAGCGTGGCGCCGAATTCACCGAGGCTTCGGGCGAAGGAGAGCACGGCGCCGGAGGCGAGCCCGGGCAGCACCAGCGGCAGGGTGACCCGGCGCAGCACGGTGGTGGGGCGCGCGCCGAGGGTGGCGGCCACGGCCTCGTACCGGCTGCCGGCCGAGCGGAGCGCCCCTTCGAGGCTGACCACGAGGAACGGCAGCGCCACGAAGGTCTGCGCGAGCACCACCGCCGTCGTCGAGAACGCGATTTGGAGGCCGGCCACCTCAAGGCTCCGCCCCAGCAGCCCCTGCCGGCCGAAGGTGTACAGCAGCGCGATGCCGCCAACCACCGGCGGCAGCACCAGCGGCAGCAGCACAAAGGAACGCAGCAGCCGCTGGCCCCGGAATTCGCCCCGGGCCAGCACCAGCGCCAGCGGAACCCCGAGCACAACGCAGAGCACGGTGCTCGCCGCCGCCGTGCGCAGGCTCAGGCCCAGGGCGGTTAGCGAGGCCTCCGAGCTGACGAGCGGAATGAACTGGGCCCAATTGACCCGGGCCACCATGGCCGCGAGCGGCAGCAGCACAAACAGTGCCCCGGCGGCGGCGAGGCCCAGCACCCAGCGCGGGATGCCGCTGTAGCCGTGCCGCGTCACGGGCGTCCGAAGCCCGCGTCGGCGAGGACCTGCTGCCCCTCGGCTCCGCTGACCAGCGCAACGAAGGCGGCGGCCAGTTCCTTGTTCTTGCTGTCCTTCAGCGCGGCGATCGGGTACTTGTTGACGGCGTACGCGGACTCGGGGAAGTCGATCCCCTTGACCTTGTCGCCGGCGGCCTTGACGTCGGTGACGTAGACCAGCCCGGCGTCGGCCTCCCCCGAGGTGACCTTGCCGAGCACGTCTGTGACGGCGGATTCCTCGCTGACCGGCTTCAGCGCCACGCCGGCCCTGGCCGCAATCGTCGCGGCCGCGGCGCCGCAGGGAACCTGGGCCGCGCAGACCACCAGCTTGGTCCCGGGCCGGGCCAGGTCGGCGAACGAGCCGATGTTCGCCGGGTTGGCCGGCGGCACGGCGATGGCCAGGACGTTGCTGGCAAAATCCCGGGGTGCACCCTCCACCAGGGCGGCGCCGGCGACTTTAGCCATGTTCTTCTGGTCCGCGGAGGCGAAGACGTCCGCGGGGGCGCCCTGGCCCAGCTGGGTGGAAAGGTCGGCGGAGCCGGCGAAGCTGAGCGTGACCCTGGTCCCGGGGTGGCCGGCCTCAAACTTCGTCGCCAGGGCAGTGAAGGGCGCCTTCAGCGAGGCCGCCGCGAACACCGTCAAGTTCTTGTCCGGTGCGCCCCCGCCGGACGGGGCGGCACAGCCGGAGGCCGCGGCGGCCAGGGCCACCGCCAGCGCTGTGGCGGCGGCGCGGCGGAACCGGCTCATATCAGCGCCCGTCCGTGCGGACTTTCGATGATCACCGTGGTGGCCTTGACGACGGCGGTGGCCACCGAGCCCAGTTCCAGGCCGAGTTCGCTGACGGCTTCGCTGCTCATCAGGGACACAACCCTGAACGGCCCGCACTGCAGTTCCACCTGGGCCATCACGGTGTCCGCGGTGATGGCAGTGACGAGCCCGACGAACCGGTTCCGGGCCGAACTTCCGGCCCGGGCGGGATCCTCCGGCAGTTTCGCCTGGTCCCGGGCGAGAGTGGCAAGTTCCAGGCCGTCGACGGCGAGCCGGCCCGCCTCATCCTTGAGCGGGGTGAGGCTGCCGTTCTCGGTCCAGCGGCGAACGGTGTCGTCGCTGACGCCGAGGAACCGGGCCGCCTCGGAAACGCGGATACGAGTCATAGGCTCACTCTATCCCGCATTTGCGTCAATACGACCGTCCCAGGCGCTCATCTTCCGGAACCTGTTGCACCGGGGGCCTGCAGACCCGGGATACCGTCCGCTGTAGCCCTGCCGGGGCATCCGCCGTAGGATTTTGGGGTGGGGTGGAGTCGCGGTCGGCTAGGGAGCACAGCCATGAAATGGGTCAGGCCGGACAGCACGGACTATGACGACACTCGAAAACTCTTCAACGCGATGATCGACCGGCACCCGGCCGTCATTGCCCGATGCGCGGACGCCGCCGACGTGGCAGACGCCCTGGCCTACGCCCGGGACAACAGCCTCGACGTCGCGGTCCGGGCGGGCGGCCATTCCGTGGCCGGCATGTCCACCAACGACGACGGCCTGGTGGTGGACGTCCGTCCGATGAAGTCCATCACGGTGGACCCGGAGAACCGGACCGTGGCGGTGGGCGCCGGCGTCACCTGGGGCGAGTTCGACCGCGCCACCCAGCAACACGGCCTCGCCACCACCGGCGGCCGGGCGTCCACCACGGGGGTGGCCGGATTCACCCTCGGCGGCGGCTCGGGCTGGCTGGAACGCTCGTTCGGCTTCGCCTGCGACAACCTGCTCTCGGTGGACCTCGTGACGGCGGCCGGCGAGCGCGTCACCGCGAGCGCCCAGGAGAACCCGGAACTGTTCTGGGCGCTGCACGGCGGCGGCGGAAACTTCGGCGTCGCCACCGGCTTCACCTTCCGGCTGCACGAACTCGGGCCCACGGTGCAGGCCGGCCTGATGCTCTGGCCCGGCGCCGCGTCCGCGGACCTCGCCCGGGCCTACCGGGAGCTCTCGCTGGCGGCGCCGGACGCCGTCGGCAGTGCGCTCGTGTACCTGACGGCACCGCCGGAACCCTTTGTCCCGGAGGACATGGTGGGCAAGCAGGCCGTGGGACTGGCCTACCTCTTCGCGGGTGACCCCGCCGAAGGGGCGGAAAACGCAGTCCCGTTCCGTGAGCTGGGCCCGGCCGTGGACCTGGTCGGGGAGATGGCCTACGCCGACTTCCAGTCGATGATCGACGACCCGCCCAACCTCTACAACTACTGGAGCGCGGACTACCACGACGAACTGCCAGACGACGCCCTGGACGTGATCGTGGACTCCGCGCGGCGCCTTCCGGGGGCGCACTCCCAGCAGTTGGTGGCCCGCTGGGGCGGCGCCGTCGCGGGACCGGCGGCGGCCCAGACCCCGCTGCAGAACCGGGGCGCCAAGTGGGTCACGCACCCGTTCGGCATCGAGGAGACGCCGGAGGGCGGCCAGGAGGCCAAGGCCTGGGTGAAGAAGTTCCGCCAGGACATTGCCCCCTACGCCAACGGCGGCGTCTGGCTGAACTTCGTCGGGGACGAGGGCGCGGACCGCGTCCGGGCGGCCTTTGGCGCGGACAACTACGCCCGGCTGGCGCGGGTAAAGCGCGAGTTCGATCCGGGCAACGTCTTCCGCGGCAACCAGAACATCCAGCCGGCCGCCTCGTAGACTGCCTGCATGGCCGTCTACCTTGATCCGCCGCTGTGGCCCGCCCACGGAACCCGCTTCTCGCACCTCATCTCGGACAGCTCGCTCGAGGAACTGCATGCCTTCGCCCGGGCCGCCGGCATCCCGGAGCGGGCGTTCGACGGCGACCATTACGACGTCGCCGAAGCCCGCTACGGCGCCCTCGTGGCCGCCGGAGCCGTTCCGGTTGAGGGCAGGATCCTGGTCCGCAAGCTGATCGCGAGCGGCCTGCGGATTCCGGCGAGGCGGCGCAACGGGTCCCTGAAGCTGCCGCTGCTCACCCGCTGGAACGAGGTCCTCCTCGGCCACGACGCGCTCTTCCTGGACCTGCTGGACCGCTGGGGCGAGGAGCACCGGAAGTACCACGGCCGCACCCACCTGCTCGCCGTGCTGGAGGCCCTGGACCTGCTGGCCGAGCCGGCGCGGCCGGACCGCACGGTGCTGCTCGCGGCCTGGTTCCACGACGCTGTCTACCGCGGCATCGCCGGCGAGGACGAGGAGGAGTCGGCCCGGCTCGCCGAGGAGCGGCTGGTGCACGCCGGGCTGCCCGCGGACGAGGTGGACGAGGTCGCGCGGCTGGTCAGGATGACGGCGGACCACCGGCCGGACCCCGACGACGGGGCCGCCGCACTGCTCAGCGACGCCGACCTCTCCGTCCTGGCCGGAGAGCCGGCGGCCTACGCCCGCTACCTCGCCGCCGTCCGCGAAGACTTCGCGCATATCGGCGACGCCGATTTCGCTGCCGGACGCGCCGCCGTCGTCCGCCGGTTGCTGGAACTGGACCCGCTCTTCCACACCGCACGCGGCCGGGAGCTGTGGCAGGACGCGGCGCGGCGGAACCTGCAGGGCGAACTTAGCTGAGAAACCCCTTGCGGCCAGGACGCTAGATTGCTAGCATTCTAGCCATGACAGAGAAAGTGCAGTTCAACGTCTATCTGCCGGCACCGCTGGTGAAGCGGGTCAAGCACGCCGCCATCGAGGAGGGGCTCTCATTGTCCGCCTTCGTGGAAGAGGCCCTGGCCCGGACCCTGGACACAACGAAAGGCCACCGCGAATGAGAATCACCCCGATCCGCTTCGTCCGTGACGTCGAGGCCTCCCGCGTCTTCTACGCGCTGCTGGGGCTTGCCGAGCGGACCGAGGCGACCAGCGGCACCTGGGCCGACCTTAACGCGGTCGGCGGCTCGCTGGGGCTGCACATCGCCCGGCACCCCGGCACACACGACGACGCCGGCGCGGTGGCCCTGCAGTTCATCAGCGATGAGAAGCTTGAGCCGCTGGCGGAGCGGCTGGCCGCGGCCGGCTACGAGGCCTCGCCCGTCATGGATGAAACCTTCGGGCGGTACTTCACCGTCCTGGACCCCGACGGCTACCGCATCCAGGTCAATGAGGCCGATAAGGACCTGCAGAACCTCAGCTACGAAATCCGTGAGTCCGCGGCCCTGAAACCGCAGCCTTAACCCCAACGCGGGGTCACGTAGCGCCCATAAATCCTCTCGGGATGGGCGCTACGTGACCCCGCGTTGCCTGGCTTTCCTATGCGCCGCGGCGGAGGTGTTCGGCGAGGCGGTCGAAGGACTCCCGCCAGCCGGAGCCGTTGCTGTCGCGGTTCTCCGCCGTGTCAAAGGGCCCCTGAGTGAAGGTCATCCGGGTGCCGCCGTCGATCTCCTCCAGCCGGAACGTCACCTCGGTCTCGAAGCCCCTGGTCCCGTCCGGCTTGTCCCAGGCATGGGTGAATACAAACAGACTGGGCGGCTCGATGTCCGTGTGGACCCCGCTCCACCAGTACTCCTGCCCGGTGGCGTCCTGGACCATGCAGGCCCGGTACAGGCCGCCGACCTCCAGGTCGGCGTCAATGCTTTCCCGCGGGGCATGGAACCCCCGCGGACCCCACCACGCCGGCGCCTGGTCCGGATCGGTCAGGGCGGACCAGACCGCCGTGATGGGGACCTGGAACTCGCGGGTGATGACCAGCATCAGCTCATCATCGCTGGGCGCCGCTTCCGGAAACGTTGGCTCTGGCATTGCACTCTCCCTCGGGTGCCGGGTGGTCCGCCCGGACAGGCCCTAGCGGTAGCCGGTCACAAAGGGCCGATCGGTGGGAACGATCTGCTTGCCCAGCGGCATCAGGGACACCGGGATGAGCTTGAGGTTCGCGATGGCCAGCGGGATGCCGATGATGGTGATCGCCATGGCGAAGGCCGTGACCACATGCCCGATCGCGATCCAGATGCCGGCCACCAGCAGCCAGATGACATTTCCGAGCAGGGTAAAGACGCCGTTCCCGCCCGGCCTGTCCACCACCATGCGGCCGAACGGCCACAGGGTGTAGGACGCGATCCGGAACGAGGCCAGCCCCCACGGGATGGTGATGATCAGCAGGCAGCAGATGATGCCGGCCAGGAAGTATCCCAGCGCCAGCCAGAGGCCGCCGAAAACCAGCCAGATGATGTTGAGCAGTGTCTTCATGGCACCATTGTCTCCCGCCGGCCGCGGATCCGGATCAGGGGTTAGCCCTGAGCGGCCCCTGAATCAGGCCTGCTTGACCATGGCCGCTTCGACGTTGATCTTGACCTTGTCGCTGACCAACAGGCCGCCGGCCTCGAGGGCGGCGTTCCAGGTCAGGCCGAATTCCTTGCGGCTGATGTCCGTCTCGGCGCTGAAACCGGCCCGCGTGGCGCCGAACGGATCCACCGCGATGCCGGTGAACTCGACTTCGAGGTCCACGGGCTTGGTCACGCCGCGGATGGTGAGGTCGCCGGTGAGCACGTAGTCCTCGCCGTCGCCCCTGATGGAGGTTGCGCGGAAGGTCATCTCGGGGAAGTTCTCGACGTCGAAAAAGTCGGGTCCGCGCACATGGCCGTCCCGGTTGGCGTCGCCGGAGTCAAAGCTGGCGGTCTTGATCGTGGCGTGCAGGCTCGCGTCGGCGAGCGAATCCCGCACACGTGCTTCCGCCGAGGCCTCGTTGAAGCGGCCGCGGACCTTGCTGATTCCGGCGTGGCGGACGCTGAATCCGATCTCGCTGTGGGACATGTCCAAGGTCCAGACGCCGGGGGTCAATCCTTCGGGCAGGGTCATCGCCATTTCTCCTTCGCATCGGTGGCGGGCGTGCCCGCCGGGAATCGGAAGTCCCAAGAAGCATGCTAGCGAGGAAGCCCGGGCGGCGATAGGTACCGCGGCCGCCGGCCCCGCGCCCACGACGGCCGCGGCCAACCGGCCAAAGACCTCTGGCCTTGGCCGAGCTGCCGGGCTTACCCTAGGCCTAGCAGCCGCCGAATTGTCCGTCGCCGAATCGTCCGTCGCTGCCCGGCCGCGCCGGCCGGGCTCAGACTCTTGATGTGAGGAATCGTGGCCCGATCATCCCGCGCACCGAACAGGATCGGCCTTGCGGCGGGCCTGCTGACGGCGGCCCTGATGCTGTCAGCGTGCACCCCGGAGACCCCGCAGCCTCCGCCGTCCAGCTCTGCGGGCCAGCCGACGTCGGCGGCCCCGCCGGAGCCCTCGCCCCCGCCCATCGAGGGCTCCTCCGTTCATTTCACCGCCCAGGGGGACACCGGCGTCGGAAACGGCGCCCGGAAGGTGCTGGACGTGATTGCGCAGCTCAAACCGCAACTGAACCTGGGCCTTGGTGATTACACCTACATGGCGGGGATCGAGCAGCAGTTCTGCGACCTCGTGACCGACAAGCTTGGCGCCGGCTTCCCGTACGAGGTCGTCACCGGCAACCATGAGAGCGACGGCCACGAGGGGGACATCGCCAATATCGTCAAGTGCCTGCCCAACAGGCTGCCCGGGCTGCAGGGCGAGTACGGCACCCAGTGGTACGTGGATGTCCCGCAACAGGACCCGGTGGTGCGGATCGTGATGGTCTCGCCCGGCATCGACTTCCGGGGCGGGAACCCGCTGGACTACTCCCGGGGCAGCGAGCGCTGGCGGTGGACCGCGGAGGCACTGGACGGGGCCAAGTCCCGCAATATCCCGTGGACTGTGGTGGGGATGCACGCCCCGTGCTTCAGCCTGGGCAATTACGGCTGCCAGCCCGGTGAGGAATTTACCAACATGCTGATCGAGAAGAAGGTGGACCTGGTCCTCGCCGGCCACGACCATGTCTACCAGCGAACGCACCAACTGGGCCTCTCCGGCGGCTGCCCGGGTCTGGTCCCGGCGTCGTTCTCGAGCCAGTGCCTGGCCGACACCGATGACACGATGGTCCAGGGCGCCGGGACGGTCTTCGTGGGCGTCGGCATTGGCGGGATCGGACATTACAACGTCCACGACGACGATCCGGAAGTTGGCTATTTCGCCAGCTGGTCAGGCAAGAACCGCAATGCCACCCTGGGCACGCTGGACGTGACGGCGGGCCGGGATTCCCTCACCGCGAGGCTGGTGCCGGCGGAAGGCTACAGCCACACCGACGCCTTTGAGATCCGCAGGAAGTAGTCCGCTAGAGGCGTGACCAGACGGCGATCCAGTCAAGCTGGACGTGCCCTTGGGTCTGCGGCGCCGGGCACGCCGGCAGGCAGGCCTCGGTCTGCAGGATGTAGTGCATAGGTGTGCTCGGGACAAGGGTGGTGCTGGCCCCCAGGGAGCGTCCGTCGAGCAGGAACTCCACCCGCCCCGGGCTCCATTCGGTGGTGGCGATGTGCCAGGACGTGAACGTCGACGTCGAGTCGAACTTGTCGAACCCGTCCTGCGGTGCGGCATAGTGCGCCGCGCCGTAGATGATGTCACTCAGCTGTCCTTCGGGAAAATCGATCTCGCCGTCCCGCGGCCAGACCCCGCTGTCCGGCCAGAAGAGCCAAGCCGTCTTGTACCCTGCCAGCGAATCGGCCCTGAACCGGACCGAAACCCGGCCGTAGAGCAGGCTGTTCGCCCGCGGCGGCGCGGTGCTGGCGTTCGGAATCCTGGGCGTCGGGGCGGCCCCCATGAACACCCCGTTCTCCGAGTGCATGAACCAGTCGAGGACGCCGTTGCTCACGCTGAGCACCCTGCTCGGGTAGTAGCCGGATTTGCCGCCGCTGGCCTGGCCCGCGGTATCCGGCGTCCCGTCTTTGTAGCCGGCACTCCAGCGCCCCTGGTAGGCGGGCCCCGGGAAGGCACCTAGCGGGACATCCCCCTGGGTGAAGTCCTCGGTGAAGACCTGTTTCCAGCCCGGCAGATCCCCCACCGGCAGGCTCTGCATTGCCGCCAGTTCCAAGTCGGACAGTACGGCTGGCGGCGGGGCCGGCTTGGCGCGCGCTGGCGGCGGGGCCGGCTTGGCGGGAGCGGCGGGCGGCGCCGACTCGGCGGCAGGCGCGGTCGCAGGCGCGGACGGCGTCGACCGGGCACCCTGTGCGGGCGGCGGCGTCGATGGAGCAGGATTCGGCGTGCCCCCGCTGGAGCAGCCGGCGAGCAACAGGACGACGGCGGGCACAAGCAGGCGCCTGAAATCGGGCTTCCGGCCCCTGGCCCGTCGGGTAGCGCCGCCTTCACCGGGTATCCGCATGGCGCCAGTCTGGCACCGACGGCGGCGCCAATCAACGGTTCCGCAGACCCCGCGGATTTAGCTTGAAAGTTCAAGTTAACTCAAGGTTTTTACAAGTTCCTGAGTCGACTATGGAAAGGGGGAAATCATGGAAGTTGCCGCAACGGGCAGTACGCACGTAGGTCTACATCCTGGTTCCTGACAACCGGGGAATGACTGCAGTTGGGGCGAAAGCTAACAACGTCATTGAGTGGTGAGGCTAATGTCCATCCCAAATCTTGCTTCAAAATCGCGCCCTCAGACGACGCCGCCCATGATTCCAGCTTCCGTCAGCGTGGTCATCCCCACCCTAAACGAGGCCATGAACCTGCCCTGGGTCCTTCGCCGCATGCCTTCCTACGTGGACGAGGTTGTCATCGTCGACGGGCGCTCCCTCGACAGCACAGTCGAGGTGGCCAAGGCCCTGCGCCTGGACATCGTGGTGGTGGACGAGCACCGGGCAGGCAAAGGTGCCGCCGTCCGCGCAGGTTTCGCCGCCGCCTCGGGCGACATCATCGTCATGCTGGACGGGGACGGCAGCATGGACCCCCAGGAAATCGGGTGGCTGGTCGCCCCGCTGCAGCACGAATACGACTTCGTCAAGGGATCCCGCTACGTGACCGGCGGCGGCTCCGACGACATCACTCTGCTGCGGACCACCGGCAACCGGCTGCTCACCGCGCTGGCCAATCTCGTCCTGGGCAGCGACTTCTCCGACCTCTGCTACGGCTACATCGCCCTGCGCCGGGAATGCGTCGAAGTGCTGGAACTCCAGTCGGACGGATTCGAAATCGAAACGGAGCTGATTGTGCGCGCCTCCCGGGCCGGGCTGCGGATCGCCGAGGTGCCCAGCCGCGAACTGGCCCGGATCTCCGGGAACTCAAACCTCCACACCTTCCGGGACGGGTGGCGCGTGCTGCGCACCCTGGCCCGGGAACGCCTCAGCTGGGAGGCCCCGACCGCCGGCGCCCGGCCCGAGGCCCTGCGCCGGGTCAAATACAAGTATCCGAACAAAGCGTTCCCGCACATTCCCACAGATCCGCGGAGCGTGCTCGGCGTAGCGGTAGGGGAATAGGATGTCCCAGATCCCGGGATTGCCGAGCGTGTCGGTCGTCATTTGCTCCTACGCGGAAGAGCGCTGGGACCTTCTCATCGGCGCCATCGATTCGCTACGGCCCCAGACGCACAGCCCGCAGCAGACGATCGTCGTCGTCGACTACAACGTGGAGCTGTACAAGCGGCTCATCTTCAGCGTTCCCGACGTCGTGATCGTGGAGAACACCGGGCCCAAGGGCCTCTCAGGTGCCCGGAACACCGGCGCCGGCGTCGCCAATGCCGAGATCGTCGCCTTCCTGGACGACGACGCCGAGGCCGACCCGGACTGGCTCGAGCGGCTCGCCGCCATGTACGACGACGATGATGTGCTGGCAGTCGGCGGCAGCGTCCAGCCGGCCTGGGATGCCGGCCGGCCGCGCTACTTCGCCGAGGAACTGGACTGGATCGTTGGCTGCACGTACCACGGCCTGCCCAAAGTCGCCGCCGAAGTGCGCAACGTGATCGGCGCGAACATGTCCTTCCGGGCCGACGTGCTGAAGCGTGTCGGGGGCTTCAACCCGGAGCTTGGCCGGCAGGACGCGCAGCCCCTCGGCTGCGAAGAAACGGAGCTGTGCATCCGGGCTGTGATCGGCGCCCCGGGTTCGCGGGTGGTGTACGAACCGGCCGCCGTGGTGCACCACCACGTCCCAAGGGAGCGCGGCACGCTGAAGTACATGCTGGCGCGGTCCTGGTCCGAGGGCATTTCGAAGGCCCGGGTCAGCCGGCTCGTTGGGCACAAGCGGGCGCTCGGCCCCGAACGGCGCTATGTCCGCCAGGTCCTGCCGCGCGCCGTCTTCGCCGGAATCCGTGACGCGGTGCGCGGGAATGACCTCGCCGGCCTCGGCCGCTCCGCCATGGTGATGGCTGTGCTCGCCACGACCGCCCTGGGGTATGTCCGTGGGCGCCGGCTGCCTCCGGCCCCCGCCCAGCAGGAAACACGCCAGCCAGCACCCGACGATCTGTGGAGGGAAGTTCAGTGAAAGCGATCTCAGTAGGCGGGCCCGGCGACTGCGTCCGCGGCCGCGGTCGTGGTTCCCGGAGGCTCGAACCATGAGCCAGTCGGAGCGGGACGTGCTCAACCCTGCCGGCGCCGCCGCCGGCGCGAGCTTTGACGTCCACGGGCTGGTCGGCATCGACGTCGAGCCAGGCACGCCGGGCGAGTCCCAGCTGCGCGACATGCTCGCGCCCTTCCTGCGCGGCTCCCGGGCGCCGCTTCGGCTGCACATCAGCGGAGCCGTGTCGGAGGTTCCCGGCCAGTCGCATGCAGAGGACGCCTACCGTTTTACCGGCGATTCGCTGTACCTGCCCGCGGACCGAGTGCAGATCATCGAAACCCGCGACGGCTACCGTATCCAGGGCCAGGGGGAACTCCTGACTGCCGTCATCCCCTTGCTGGACCGGCTCTGCGTCCGCGAGGACGCCGCCATGATCCACGCCGCCGTCGTGGACTTCCGGGGTTCCGGCGTCCTGTTGCCGGCCTGGGGCGGGGTGGGCAAAACCAGCACCGTCGCCAAGCTGGTCGCCACCCCCGGCGTCCGGTTTATGGCCGACGACTGGGCCTTCACCGGCGCGGACGGCATGCTCATGGGCTACGCCAAGCCGATGTTCATCAAGCCGCACCACCGCGCCATCTATCCCGACCTCTTCCACGGCACCCGCAAGCCCCTGGCGCCGGGCTGGCTCACCAACCCCGTCGCGCGCCTGGCGACGGCCGTGCACCCGGTCATCGTCCGGTACCCGAAGACCGCGGCCTTCACCCGCCGCTGGTCCCCCGAGCACCGGATGGTGCACCCGGACCAGGTGTTCGGAGCCGAACGGATCTCCTCCGCCGCGCCGGCCCGGCTGGCAATCTTCCTCGAACGGTTCGATGGCGCCGAAGCAAGGCTGGAGGCCCGCAGCCGGGAGTGGATGACCTCCCGCATCATCGGCAACTTCCACTCCGAACTGCCCATGGTGTCCCGCCGGCTGGTCGAAGCACTCGGCGCGACCGGGCTGGTCCCGCTCGAGGACCATTTCGGGCAAAAGGCCGCGGTGGTGCGCCGGGCGCTGGAAGACGTGCCCTGCTCGCTCCTGCGGATCCCTGCGGACTGGTCCGCCGACCGGACCTCGGACTACGTGGCCAACCTGGTCCGCTCGAAATTGGATGAGTGAGGTACGGACCAGTGGGGGACCTTGAAGTGTCGGTGATCATTCCGGCGCGGAATGCCGCGGCCTGGCTGGGCGAATGCCTTGAGTCGGTTCGCGCCCAGCACCCGCGCGAGATCATCGTGGTCGACGGCTGTTCGCTGGACGACACTGTCAGCATTGCCCGGTCCCTCGGGGCCCGCGTCCTCTCCGACGAGGGCCGCGGCCTGCCGGCCGCGCGGATGCTGGGGGTCCAAAACGCGGGCTGCGAGGTCGTCGCCCTGATCGACGCCGACGTTGTGCTTCCGCCGGGCACGTTGAGGCGGCTGCTGCGCGAATTCGACGACGGCGCCTTCGACGGCCTGCAGTTCGGGCTGGCCAGCGAGTCCGACGGCCCGGGCTACTGGGGCGCCGCCCTGGCCTGGCACCACAACCACAGCCGTGTCCGGTCCTGGTTCGGTGTCAGCGCCACGCTGATGCGCCGGGACGTGCTGCTGTCCGTCGGCTTCGATGACAACTTCCGTTCCGGTGAGGACATCGAATTGCGGATCCGGCTCGAGGACGGCGGCTACAAGCTCGGCGTCTCCCCCACGACCGTGGTCCGGCACCGCTTCGCCGACACCTTCGACTGCGCCCGCGACCAATGGCTCCAGGACGGCGCCGGCATGGCCCGGACCATCCGGAAGCATCCGGGCCGGGCGGGCTGGCTGGCCGTCCTGCCGCTGCTGGCCTCCGTGCGCGGCGTCGGCCTGTCCCTGGTCCACGCCCCCCGCTTCCTGCCCTACTGGGCCGGCTTCCTGCTCTACAACTACCGCGCTATGTTCGGCGAGATCCTCCGCCCCCAGTCGCGCCCGCTCTCCGTCGGAGGCAACGCGGCCTGGCTCGCGGCGGCCCGGATCGCCCCCATGGTGACGGGGTTCCTGTTCTGGGCGCTCGCCGCGCTCCTGCTGCCGCCGGAGCAGATCGGGCTCGGGTCGGCCGTGGTGTCCGCCGCCCTCCTCACCGTCCAACTCGGCATGCTCGGCGTCGGGCCGGCCACCCTGACCCTCCTGCCCGGCGAGCCCGACGGCGGCCGGAGGCTGACTGCAACGAGCCTGCTGACCGTCGGGGTTTCCGCGTTGCTGGTGGGCGGAGTGCTCGCGGCGGTCACCTATTCGATGGGCACCGGCGTCGGCGAGGCCTGGCGCAACCCGGTTGTCACCATCATCTTCCTGGCGACGGCATTCTTCGCCAGCGCGGCCTACCAGCTGGACCACATCGGCGTGGCCCAGGAGCGGGCGGACCGTGCCCTGGTCCGCAGCCTGCTGCAGAGCCTGGTGCAGCTGGGAGTCCTCGGCCTGGCCTTCGCCGCCGGGATCCGGGACCTCTCCGTCGTGGTGGGCGCCGTGGCCGCGGGGGCCCTGGTCAGCGTTCTCGCCGGGCTGCGGCAGCTGCGCCGGGCACGGCTTGAACCGGACTGGCGGCACGGCCTGCGCCCCCGGTCCGCCCTCGGACTGCTCCAGCCCGGACTTCCCAACCACGCCCTGATGCTGGCGGACCGGGCGCCGGGCTACCTCCTGCCGCTGATCGTCGCCGCCACCCTCGGCCCGGGGTCGACCGCCGCCTGGTACATCGTGTGGATGATGGCCTCTGCGGTCTTCTTCGTCCCGCAGTCGGCCGGGTTTTCACTCCAGACAGCCCTGGCCGGAACGCGGTCCAGACCGGGGCTGGTTTCCTCCGCCATCCGCGCAAGCCTGCTGCTCACCCTCGCGGCCGGGCTGATCCTCCTGCTGTTGGGTCCCTACCTCCTGCAGTTCCTCGGTCCGCACTACGCCTCCGCCTGGGTGCTGTTGCCGGTCCTGGTACCGGCACTGCTGCTCAGCTGCGTGACCCAGGTCTATTACGGCCTGTGCCGCGCCCGCGGGCGCCTGATGGAATCGACATTCGTCGCGGTCCTTACGGCCGTGCTGGTGGTCATCCCGGCCGCCGCCGTTGCCCAGCAATTTGGCCTTACCGGCGTATCCGTGCTCTGGTCCGCCGCCCAGGCGGCCGCGGCGCTCATCGCCGTCTGGCGTCTGATCACTCTGACCCGAGTGAAGCCCGCTGCACCTGACCCGGTCTCTTCAGCGGCACTCAACGAGCCCACTGGAATCGAGAAATCATGACACCCGAACCTTCTACCGCTGTCCCTGCTGCTCCCCCGGCGCATGGGCGCCACGAGGGCCCCAGGGATGAGGCTAAACACCCCGCAAAACATGGCGCCACGCCTCCGTCCGCCGAGCACCGGGTGGAGTCAAGCCCGCTCTGGCAGATCGGCGCGCTGGCGGGGATCGCGGCCCTGGCCCTGGTCCTGGGCATCTGGGGCCTGCGGGAGGTCGACCCGGCCCAGACCGGCGGGGCCGGGCTCATCGCCCTGCTTCCCCCGGTGTACTTCGTGGCCCTGGCCCTCAGCCTGACCGGCTTTGTCGCGTCCCTGAACCTTCGGCAATATGTCCCGGCGCTGCTTGCCGGCCAGGTGCTGGTCACTGTGCTCATCCTGCATGGAGCCGATCCGATCATCCACGGCCTGCCCCGGCTTGAGGCGAGCTACCGGCACCTCGGCATTGCCGACAGCATCGCCCAGTCCGGGCAGCTGAACCCGAACCTGGACGCCTATTTCAACTGGCCGGGCTTCTTCGACCTGCTGGGCATGCTCTCCGGCGCAACCGGAGCGAAGGACCTGATGACGATCGCGACCTGGGCACCGGTCGGCATCAACCTTCTGCTGCTCGCCCCGCTGCTGGCCCTGGCCACGCGGCTCACGGCAAACCGGCGACAGGCCTGGGCCGGCGTCTGGATCTTCTACCTGACCAGCTGGGTCGGACAGGACTACCTGGCGCCCCAGGCCTACGCGTTTATCCTGCTCGTCACACTCTTCGCCTGCCTCCTGAGCACCTTCAGCGGCTGGGCTTGGCCCACCGGCGGGAACCGCTTCACCATGGCGCTCGCCCGGACCGTGGACAAACTGGACAAGTCGGTGCCGCAGGGGCAGGGCCTGGTCCAGCCCTCCCAGCGGGACTCAGCGATCCTCATGGGAATCTGCGCACTGATCCTGCTCGCCATGACGGCTTCGCACCAGCTCACCCCGTTCGCCGCTGTCCCGGTCCTCGTGGCGTTTATGCTGATTGGGCGGCTGCGCTCGCGGTTCCTGCCGCTGCTGGCCTTGGTCCTGCCGGTGTTTTGGCTCGTTTTTGTCGCCTCTGCCTATTTCCAAGGCCACCAGGACCAGCTCTTCGGCTCCTTCGGCGACATTGGCGCGAACACGCTCGGGGCACTGAACGACAGGATCTCCGGCAGCGGTCCGCACCTCGCCGTGGTCTACACCCGGATCGCGGAGGTCGGGGTGATCTGGATCCTGGCGATCATCGGCGCCGTTATGGGCCACCGGAGGGCCACACCGTGGCTGGCCGCCGCGGTTGGCGCCCTCGCTCCGCTCCTGCTGGTTTCGGTCCAGCCCTACGGCGGCGAACTGTTGCTGCGGCTTTTCCTGTTCAGCCTGCCGTTCGCGGCGTGCCTGGTGGTGCTCCCGCTGATGTGGGACCGGCCGGCCGGACCCGGTCTGGTTCGCGGTGTGGTACTGCTAGTGCTCGGCGCGGCGTTGGCCACAACGACGCTCGTCACGCGGTACGGCAATGACAGCATGGAGACCTTCTCACGCGCCGAAATCGCGCTCGTGGACCGGCTTTACGCGACGGCACCTCCCGGCTCCGTGCTGATCGAGGCGATCCGCAACACCCCCTGGAAATACCAGGACTATGCCAGCTATGACTACCGCGCCCTGGCCGCCGTCGAACCCCGGCCCGACGCTGCACCGCTGAGCTGCGACACGGCAAACCAGATCGCCAGGCGTGCCGGAGCGTACCTGATCGTCACGGTATCCCAGCAGCACGCCGCGGAGCTGCGCGGCACGACGCGGGCAGGGGATCTTCAGCACTTTATCGACACCTGCGGCACCGGCCCGGGCTGGCAAAAGGTCAGCGAAAACGCCGGCGGGGTCATCTTCCACATCGAAGGAGCAAAAAATGGCAATTGAACGCACGCACGTGGGCTACGCAACGGCAGCCGTGGCGGTAGCGGCCATACCGCTCTCTTTCGTGGGGCCAGAGTCACTCCGGCTCGCCGTCGTCGGCCTGTTCCTGCTGGCCGGGCCGGGCACGGCGCTGGTCCTCCTGATCCGGTTCGGACCGGCCAGCTCCACGGTGGCCGCCGGCGCGATCCCGCTGGCAACTGCGCTCGCCGTCGCCGTCAGCCTCACCCTCTCCACGCTCGTGGCCACGGCCATGATCTACGCGCGGCTCTGGGCCCCTCCGGCCGGGGTCTGCCTCCTAGCCCTTGTCACCCTCGGCCTGCTGGCCGTGGACTACCGGCGAACCAGGCCCGCCCCGGCGGAGGCGCGATGACCCTTTCTTGGCGTGACGCTGATCGGGCAGCCGAATGAGCTGCCAAAAACCAGCGCCGGCGGTTCGCACCCGTTGGATCAGATGAAGTAACCGCTCGCACGAAATCCTGAGAGTAGATCAATGAGAAAACTAAAAGCACTCGGCACGATTGCCACCACCGGCCTGCTCGTCACGGGCATGCTCTTCGGTACGGCGCAGGCGAGCTCGGCGGCTACCTGCAGGACCGGCACCCCCGTGCCCACGAACAGCTTCCCCGGCACCGTCGCCGTCGCCACGAACTTTGAGTCCGGCAGCCTCGCACCCTTCATTCCGACGGTGTCCGGTACCGGCACGGCGGCCGTCACGAGCCCGTTGGCCAAGACAGGGACGTGCTCGGCCAAACTCCACGTCACCACGGACGCCGGTTCGCTGGCAAACCTCTCCACACCGACCCTGGCCGCCGGAACCAAAACCGTCTACGCGGACGGCTGGTTCAACATCACCCAGGCCGGAGTGGCCGGCAACGACGTGCCCTATTTCCGCGTCTTCTCCGGCAGCACCCGGGTGGCCGACGTTTACCGCTACAACAGCAACGGCCAGCTGTGGCTTCGAGTGACCGCCCCGAACGGGACGTTCGTCTACACCAAGCTGATCGCCGGAAGCATCAGCCTCAGCGCCTGGCACCGGGTCCAGATGCGGGTCACCAGCAACGGCACGAAGTCGACCATCCAGGTCTGGTTCGACGGAGTGCTGAAGTACTCCAGCAGCGCGGTCAGCATGGCCGGCAGCGGGCTGACCAAGGTCCAACTGGGGGCCGAACACAACCGCCAGATGGGCGATTGCTACATCGATGACGTAGTCATCAAGCGCTCCTAGTTGCAGGGCGCACGCGGCGGCCGGGAATCCGTTCCCGGCCGCCGCCGCGTGCCGGTCAGGCAGCCTTGGCCGCCTTCACGAACGCCCGGATCTTGGCAAGGTCCTTGACGCCTCGGGACTGTTCGACGCCGGAGGACACGTCCACTCCCCACGCGCCGGCAGCCGCGGCGGCCCCGGCCACGTTTGCCGGGTCCAGGCCGCCGGCCAGCAGCCACTTCCGGCCCTCCAGCCCCAGCCGGCGGACGGACGCGTAATCCCAGGCCTCGCCGGAGCCGGGCACGGCAGCGTCGATGAGCAGCAGGTCCTCTCCCCAGTCGGCAAAAGCTTCGGGCGCGTCGGCCATGGTGATGGCCCGGATGACCTTCAGGGCCGCCGCGTGCACGGTCCGGACATCCCACGGGGCGCGTTCGCCATGCAACTGCACCCATTTCAGGCCGGCTTCCCGGGCCACCGCGACGGCGTCGGCCGCCTCCTCGTGCCGGAAGACGCCCACGGCGGGCAGCCGGGCCGGCACCCCGGAGAGGAGCTCCCGGGCACGGTCCGGGGTTACCTGGCGGGGGCTGGGGGTCAGCACGAAGCCGACGGCATCCGCCCCGGCGTCGACCGCGGCCCGCACCGATTCGGCGGTGCTGAGGCCGCACACTTTGACGAACATCGCGGATCCCTTCGTAACCTTTTGGTCCTTTGACGTTAGCAAGGCCGCCCCGGCACCGCAGTTGTTACGCTACCGGGGCTCCCGGGGCTGACGGCTAGGCTGGGTCCATGGAGATCATCCGCTACGCCGCGCTCAAGCCCCGTCCCTGGCGCAACGGGGGCGGCGTGACCCGCGAGGTGGCCCGGTTCCCGCAGCCTGCTTCTCAGGGCGCCGGGGACAGCAGCTGGGATTGGCGGGTGAGCATCGCGGAGATGACCAGGGCCGGCGAGTTCTCCGCGTTCCCCGGGATGGACCGCGTCCTGACCGTGGTCGAGGGCGAACTGTTGCTGCTGAGCGTCGACGGTGCCGAGCACCCGCTGGAGCAATACCGGCCGTTCCGGTTCTCCGGCGACGCGGCCGCCGCCGGGGCCCTGCCGACGGGTGACGTCCGCGATTTGAACGTCATCACACGACGCGGGGCGTTCAAGGGCTACACCTCCATCATCGAGCTGTCGAAGAAACGGGCGCACCCCGTGTTCGAGGGCCAGCTGGGCATCCTGCTCCAGGGCCAGGCCGCCGTCACGCCAGGCACCGCGGACGGGAGCGCATCCGAAGCCGGGCCCGAGCCGCTGGACCGCTATGACGCCGTCGTGGGTTCGGACAGCGCCTCCCCCGAGATCCTGGGCCGCGGGTTCCTGGCTGTTGTGTCGATCGATCCCGTGACGGACTAGCCCAGACCGGATGCTGGCACACCGGACCTACCGGGAGTTCGCCGGCGGTTCGCCCTTCCGCCCCGGGCGTTGCTACGCTGGAATCAAGGCCCTTTCCTGGGCCTCCGGACGACGGATCAGTACCCGGTACGCGACAAGACTGGCCACAGGAGAAGTCATGTCGTGGTTAATTCTCATTCTTTCCGGCTCGCTGGAAGCCGTCTGGGCCGCTGCCCTGCACCGGACGGCGCAGGCCACGGGCCGCCGCCGGATTGCGCCGGCCGCCGTCTTCCTCGTTTCCGTCCTGGCCAGCACCGGCGGGCTCGCCGTCGCCATGCAATCCATCCCCACGGGAACGGCCTACGCCGTCTGGGTGGGCGTCGGTGTGGTGCTGACCTCCGCCTACGCCATGGCCACCCGCATGGAACCCGCGACGACGGCGCGGATCCTGCTGCTCGGCGGCATCGTCGCGTGCGTTGCCGGCCTGAAGCTGGTGGCATAACCATGGCAGCGCCGCGTACGCCGACATCGGCCGCCACAGCCCCTGCAACGACTCTGGCCTGGCTCATCCTGCTCGTTTCCGCCTTGCTGGAGGCGGTCTGGGCCACAGCCTTGGGCCTCTCCGACGGCTTCACCCGGCCGCTCCCCACCCTCGTCTTCGCCGTGACCGCCACGCTCAGCATGGTGGGGCTGGGCCTGGCCGTGAAGCGCATCCCGCTGGGCACGGCCTACGCCGTCTGGGTGGGGATCGGCGCGGCCCTGACGGTCGGCTGGGCCATGGCGACCGGCGTCGAGCCCGCCAGCCCGCTGAAACTGCTGTTTATCGCCGGAATCGTCGGCTGCGCGGCCAGCCTAAAGCTGCTGCCGGCCGGGAAATCCGCGGAATCTCCCCACCCTTAAGGCAGTACGACGGCGTGTCCCCCGCAACGCGCCGTCGTCGGGGCCCTGCAGCGGTGAAAAGTGGGGAGAACGTGGCGCCGGAGCCCGGAATAGCCACGCGCCCGCCGGGGTTCTTGGCAGGGACGGCACTATTGACGCAGCGACAGGAGACCAAAGATGACTTCAGCAACAGTCCGGCTCGGCGACGGCCTCAGCGTCAGTCCCTTGGGGTTCGGCGGCATGGCCCTGACTCCGGTGTACGGGGAGGTGGATCCGGCCGAGGCGCTGGCCACCCTGCACCATGCGGTGGACGCGGGCGTCAGCTTTATCGACACCGCGGACATTTACGGCGGCGGCAGCAACGAGGAGCTGATCGCCCAACTCCTCAAAGATCGCCGCGGCGAGGTCCAGCTGGCCACCAAGTTCGGCCTGGTGGGGACGCCGGCCACCGGCTATTCGGACATCCGGGGCGACGCCGCCTACGTGCGGCAGTCCGTGGACCGCAGCCTGAAGCGCCTCGGCACCGACACGATCGACCTGTACTACATGCACCGCCGTGACCTCCGCGTTCCGATTGTGGAAACCGTGGAGGCCATGGCGGGGCTGGTGCAGGCCGGCAAGGTGCGGCACCTGGGTCTGTCCGAGGTGACGGCCGAGGAGCTGCGGGAGGCCAGCAGCGTCCACCCGATCACCGCAGTCCAGAGCGAGTGGTCCATCTGGAGCCGCGACGTGGAACGCAACATCGTGCCTGCCGCGGCCGAACTCGGCGTGGGTTTTGTGCCGTATTCGCCGCTGGGCCGGGGATTCCTCACCGGCACCGTGGACGCCTCGAAGCTGGGCAGCAACGACTTCCGCCGCAACATCCCGCGCTTCGCCGACGCAGCCCTGGACGCCAACCAGGCCGTGGTGGCCGCGGTCCAGTCCGTCGCCGCCGAGCTGAGCGGCCCCGGAAAGACCGCGACGCCGGCCCAGGTGGCGCTGGCCTGGCTGCTTGCGCAGGGCCGGAAGCTCGGGCTGCCCGTGGTCCCGATCCCCGGCACGCGCAAGGCGGACCGGATCGATGAGAACCTGGGCGCCCTGGCCCTCGAGCTGACCCCGGCGCACTTCGAACGGCTCGACGCCGCCGCGGACACCGTCGTCGGTTCCCGCTCCGCGGACCCCACTTGGGTGTCCGAAGGCCGTGAATGACGAATCTGTAGACTGCAGCCCATGGACTCGCTCATACACACGCTTCGTGACATCACCATCCGCCGGATTTCGGTCAGCGAGATGGACAACAACGTGTACCTGCTCACGGCCAAGGCCTCCGGCGCGCAGCTGCTGATCGATGCGGCGGATGACCTGGCCGCGATCCAGGGGCTGCTGGCCGACGCCGCCGCAGACACCGCCGCGACGCCGAAACTGACGCTGATCGCCACCACGCACCAGCACTGGGACCACGTCCGTGCGCTCCCCGGCCTCGTTGAAGCGACAGGCGCAAAGACAGCCGCGGGGACGGATGACGCCGCCGAGCTACCGGTGAAGGTTGATGTCTTGCTCGATCACGGCAACGTCGGCAACTTCGACGGTTTCGACGTGACGGCGGTGCACCTGCGCGGCCACACCCCGGGCTCGGTGGCCTTCGTGTACCAGGACCCGGAGGGCACCGCGCACATCTTCTCCGGCGACTCGCTGTTCCCCGGAGGCGTAGGCAACACGCAAAAGGATCCCGAGAGGTTTGCCCAGCTGCTCAGCGATGTCACGGAACGGCTGTTTGACGTTTACCCGGACGACACTGTGGTGCACCCGGGCCACGGCAAGCCCACCACCCTCGGCGCGGAACGCCCGCACCTGGAAGAGTGGCGCGCCCGCGGCTGGTAGCTTGCCGCTGCGCTTTCAGACCGGCGCTACGCTTTCGGACGGACGCTGCCGGAATCCCCTCTCTGTCAGCCTGTTGTGAGACAGATTGTCTT
>NZ_JBEEQE010000011.1:0-122416 GCF_040137805.1 Pseudarthrobacter sp. B907
ACAATCTGTCTCACAACAGGCTGACAGAGAGGGGGCCCGCGCCGCGCCCGTCCGAAACCGCCGCGCCCGCCCGAAACCGCCGCGAAATTAGCCCCGACACACCGAATTTTCCGGCGGCGCGTGGCCACAATCGTTGAAACGACAGGTACCGGGCTGTAGCGTGACGCTGGACAGCATGCTTAGCATTACCTATCGGTCCCACCGGACAACAAGGAGCAAGTCATGAGAATCGGTTCCTCCATCTTCCTTATCGCCCTCGGCGCCATCCTGGCCTGGGCCATCGCGCCCGGCCTGATCCCCAACGTCGACCAGACCATGATCGGCTACATCCTTATGGTGGTCGGCGTGATCGGGCTGGTCGCATCCCTGATTCTGGCCTCCCCCGGCCGCAGCCGCACCCGCCGGGTCAGCGAAACGCGTTCCGTCGTCGACCCCAACACGGGCGAGACCATCACCCGCAACGAGAGCCGCGACGCCGGCATCTAGGCACTCCCCCGGCGCAGCGATGCGCCGCAGCAACCAACCCGGACGCCGGGCCGGACCGTAAAGGTCTTGCCCGGCGTCCGTTGTTTAACGGCCCGCATTCCCGTGCGGAGCGTGCAGCGCCGCCCACCCGGCGGGCCCGTTTCCCCGCTTCCCCGCTTCCCCGTTTCCCACCAACCAACGGACATGCCCAGCCCCGCCAACCAACCGACATGCCCATCCCCGGGCGCCACCAATGGACGTATGCCGTATATGCCCAAGCCCGGATCCGAGCAATGGGCATATTCAGCAACGTCGGCCTCAAAGAATGGGCATGTCCGTCGGCCACGCCGCGGGTCGGGCATGTCCGCCGGCGTGGCCCTCAAAGAATGGGCATGCCCGTCGCGAGGCCTCCACAACGGGCATGTCCCCATGGCAGCAGCAAACCGCTTCTGCGTTCGTGTTGTTTTGTCGTTGACAAAGCCACATGAACAAAGATAAAGTCAATCAATTCCACTTCATGTGACGGAGGTCACCGAAGGAGGAAGCCGCAGCACCCGCAGTTATCGTCGCAATGGAGGGCACGTGTTCGCCGAGGAACGCCAGCAACTGATCGTGGAGCTCGTCGCCGCCAGCGGCCGGGCCAGCGTCACCGACCTCGCCGAGCGTTTCAACATCACCACCGAAACCGTCCGCCGCGACCTGGCCGCCCTCGAGATCGCCGGCAGTGTCCGCCGGGTCCACGGCGGCGCGGTCTCACCGGAGCGCTTCAGCACCACGGAAGAAAGCATCCTCGAACGCACGGTGCAGCGGCAGAGTGAGAAGACCCGGATCGCCAAGGCCGCCCTTGACCTCATTCCCCAGGGCCGCGCCGGAAGCGTCCTGATCGACGCCGGTTCGACCACCGAGGCCCTCGCCGAGATGCTCGCTGCCCGGACCGCGGGGGCGGGCGCGGGGGCAGGCGCGGGCCAGGCCGGAGCGGGCCCCGCAGCAGCAGGCGGGCCTTCGGGGCCAGCCGCCGGTGAAGCGGAGCTTGTTGTCATCACCCACGCGCTGCCCATCGCTGCGAAGCTCTCCGGCGAACCCGGCATCGCGCTGCATCTGCTGGGCGGTAAGGTCCGCGGCCTGACCCAGGCCGCCGTCGGCCAGTCCACCGTGGAAGCCGCCCGGCGGATCCGGCCCGACATAGCGTTCATCGGCACCAACGGCATTTCCGCGGCCTTCGGGCTGAGCACTCCCGATCCTGAAGAAGCAGCCGTCAAGGCCGCCTTCGTCCATTCAGCGCGCCGCATTGTGGTGCTGGCTGATTCCTCCAAACTGGACGCGGAAACGCTGGTCCAGTTCGCCTCCCTGAAAGATCTGGACACCGTGATCACTGACACGAACCCCAGCCCGGACCTCGCCGCGGCCCTCGCGGACGCCGGAGTGGAGGTGGTGGTCGCATGATCGTCACCCTCACGGCCAACCCCAGCCTGGACCGCACCGTGGCGCTGCCCGGGCCCCTGCTCCGCGGCGAGGTCCAACGCGCGATCTCGGTCCGGCAGGAATCCGGCGGCAAGGGTGTCAACGTCTCGCGCGCCCTCGTGGCCTCCGGGCTCAAGACCGTCGCGGTGCTCCCCGGCGCCGAGGCCGACCCGGTCCTCGCCGGGCTGCGCGAGAACGACGTGCCCTTCGCCGCCCTTCCCATCGGGGAGCCGCTGCGCAGCAACGTGGCCCTCACCGAGCCGGGCGGTGTGACCACCAAGGTCAACGAGCCCGGCCCGGTCCTGAATGCGGAGCAGCAGGAGGCCCTGATCGGGCTGCTGCTGGATTCTTCCCGCGGCGCCAGTTGGGTCGTGCTGGCCGGATCGCTCCCGCCCGGAGTTCCGGCCGACTTTTACGCCACCGTAACCCGGCGGCTGCGTTCCCTGCACGACGGCTCGGAGGCACCCCTCGTCGCCGTCGACTCCTCCGGCGAACCGCTCGCCGCCGCGGTCTCCGGGGATGCCCTGGGGAGGCCGGACCTGCTTAAACCCAATGCCGAGGAACTGGTGGAACTGGCTGCCGCAGCCGGCTTCGCCACCAACATGTCTGCCGAGGAACTCGAAGCCGATCCGGAGGCTGCCGCGGCAGCCGCCGCCGTCGTCGTCCGTTCCGGAGTGGGCGCCGTGCTCGCAACCCTTGGATCCAAGGGTGCGGTGCTTGTGACGGCCGACGGCGCGTGGTTCGCCACGCACCCGCCGGTCAAGGCGGTCAGCACGGTCGGCGCCGGCGATTCCTCGCTTGCCGGCTACCTGCTCGCCGCCAGCCAGGGCGCCGCCCCGGCCGATTGCCTGCGTCAGGCGGTGGCCCATGGTGCCGCCGCCGCTTCCCTGCCCGGGTCCACCGTCCCGGCAGTGCACCAAACAAACCCCGCCGCCGTAACCATCACGGCCCTGAAGAAGGATTGACAGTGACCCAGCTCATTACTACCGAACTGGTCGAGCTCGACCAGAATCTGGGCAATACGCCCGAGGACGTGATCCGGCACCTGGCAGGCAGAGTTGCGGCCACCGGACGCGCCACCGAAGTCGAGGGGCTTTTCGCCGACGCCTTCGCCCGTGAGTCCAAAACCGCCACCGGCGTGCCCGGCGGCATCGCTATCCCGCACTGCCGTTCGACGGCGGTCTCCGAGGCCACGCTGGCCATGGCCCGGCTGTCCCAGCCCGTTGATTTCGGCGCCAAGGACGGACCCGCGGACCTGATCTTCTTTATCGCGGCCCCCGAAGGCGCGGACCAGGACCACCTTAAGCTGCTCTCCAAGCTGGCCCGCTCGCTGATCAAAAAGGACTTCACCGCCGCCCTGCGGGCCGCCGCCACCCAGGCCGAAGTCGTGGAACTGGTCGAGGGTGCACTGGCGGACAAGCCCGCCAGCCACGCCGCCGACGTCCCGGCCGACGCCGCAGCACCGGCCGCCGGAGCAGCCGCCGGAGCCGGGGCATCCGCCACGGCTCCACGCGCTAAGCGCCTCGTCGCCGTCACCGCCTGCCCCACCGGCATCGCCCACACCTACATGGCGGCCGACTCGCTCGTGGCCGCGGCCAAGGAAGTTGGCGTGGACCTGCAGGTGGAGACCCAGGGCTCCTCCGGCGCGAAGGCCCTGGACCCTGCCGTGATCGCCGCCGCCGACGCGGTGATCTTCGCCGTCGACGTCGACGTCCGCGGCAAGGAGCGCTTCGCCGGCAAGCCCGTCATCAACGCCCCGGTCAAGCGCGGCATCGACGAGCCGGAGAAGATGGTCCAGGAGGCCCTCGCCGCGGCCGACAACCCCAACGCCCGGCGTGTGCCGCACTTCGGCGCCGAGGAACAGGCCCAGCACGAGGCCGAGGAGAAGGGCGAGCACATCGGCCAGAAGCTCAAGAAGGCCCTGCTCACCGGCGTCAGCTACATGATCCCGTTCGTGGCAGGCGGCGGTCTGCTGATCGCCCTCGGCTTCCTCATGGGCGGCTATCTGATCACGAAGTACGCGGACACGATCGTGGTGCAGAACAGCCTCTTCAACCTGCCCACCGAGTTCCCGGACAACGCCTGGGGCCCCCTCGGCGCCTACATCGGGGCCGTGCTGTTCAAGATCGGCGCGCTTTCACTGGGCTTCCTGGTCCCGGCCCTGGCCGGCTACATCGCCTACGCGATCGCTGACCGCCCCGGCATAGCACCCGGTTTCGTCTCCGGCGCTGTGGCCGGCTTTATGGGGGCCGGCTTTCTCGGCGGCATCGTCGGCGGTCTTCTCGCCGGCTACGTCGCGCACATGATCGGCAGGCTCCAGGTGGCGCGCTGGCTGCGCGGCCTGATGCCGGTGGTCATCATCCCGCTGCTGGCCTCCCTGGTCGCCTCGGGACTGATGTTCCTGATCCTGGGCGGACCGATCGTCGCGATCACCAAGGGCCTGAACGGCTGGCTGTCCGGCCTCACCGGTGCCAGCGCCATTGCCCTCGGCGTGATCCTGGGCCTGATGATGTGCTTCGACCTCGGCGGCCCGGTCAACAAGGTCGCTTACGCCTTCGCCGTCGCCGGCCTCGGCGCCGCGAGCATGGACAACCAGGCGCCGTGGCAGATCATGGCCGCCGTGATGGCCTCCGGCATGGTTCCGCCGCTGGCCATGGCCCTCGCCTCGACCGTGCTGGACAAGCAGCGTTTCAGTCTGGCCGAGCGTGAAAACGGCAAGGCAGCCTGGCTGCTGGGCGCGTCCTTCATCTCCGAAGGCGCCATCCCCTTCGCCGCCGCCGACCCGCTGCGCGTCATCCCTGCGAGCATGCTGGGCGGAGCCGTCACGGGCGCCATCTCGATGGCGGCAGGCGTCGGTTCCAAGGCACCGCACGGCGGCCTGTTCGTCTTCTTCGCGATCGACAACTTCCTGATGTTCGTGGTGGCCATCGCGGTCGGCACGGTAGTCACCGCCCTCGCCGTGATCGCGCTCAAGCGCTGGGCAGTCAAGAAGACCGTTGATACGGTGGAACCGGTTCCCGTAACCGTCTGAGCCGGTCCGCAAGAAACCTTCCCAAGCTGAATCCAAGGAGCAACAATGACCGAACGTAACGCCACCATTGCCAGCCGCGTCGGGCTGCACGCCCGCCCGGCCGCCATCTTTGCCGAGGCTGCAGGCGAGTTCGATCTCGAAATCACCATCGCCCGGCTCGGCGAACCGGAGGACGAGGCCATGGACGCCGCCAGCATCCTGTCCCTGATGAGCCTGGGCGCCTCTCACGGCGAGGTTGTGGTGTTGCGTGCCGAGGGCGACGGCGCGGACGCCGCCCTCGAGCGCCTGGTCCAGATCCTCGAAACGGACCACGACGCCGAATAGCACTACCCCGTGCGGCCGCCGGCCCTCCTCCCCTGCCAGGGGCGGCGGGACGGCGGCCGCGCGTCGTTAAGGCCCGGGCTTGTGGCTCAGCCCAGAGGGACTTGCCCATTCCCCGCGACCAGCCCGCGCGGGACATGCCCATTCCTCATCGCCAATCCGAGGGGACATGCTCATTCCCGGCTGCGGCCTATGGACATATAGGCACTATGTCCAATGGCGGCCCCGCCCGCTGGGCATGTCCGGCGGGGCATGTCCCCGTGGTTGCGCCGACCCCGGGACAGATTTCATAAGGGAACTTAGTAAGTGCTTGTCTTCGCCGTGCGGCGTGGATAGTTTGGGAACCGCGGCACCACCACCGTGGACCGCCGCGGCAACGTATCCCGGACCGAAGGAGATCACCGCATGGCAAGCGTGCAGGAGAGCATCGAAGTCGACGTCCCCGTGTCCACCGCGTACAACCAGTGGACCCAGTTCGAGACCTTCCCAAGGTTTATGAAGGGTGTGGAGGCCGTGGAGCAGATCGACGAGACTTCCCTCCAGTTCCGCACCGACATCGCCGGGGTGCGGCGCGAATATCTGGCCCAGATCACCGAGCAGGAACCTGACCGCAAGATCGCCTGGGTCAGCACGGACAAACCCCGCAATGCCGGAACCGTCACCTTTGAACCCCTCGGCGCCGAACGCGCCCGCGTCAACGTCGAACTTGAATGGGAGCCCGAAGGCGTGGTGGAGAAGGCCGGTTCCGCCGTCGGGGCGGACAGCCGCCAGGTCAGCGCGGACTTGGGCCGCTTCAAGGAGTTCATCGAGTCCCGCGGCATCGAAACCGGTGAGTGGCGCTCCTCCGTTGACCGCGGCGAGGTCGACGACGTCGACCCTGCGGACCCTGGCGCAGGCGGGCCGCGGTAGCCATGCCAGCGAAGAAGGGTGCGCCGCAGGGTTCCGAGAGTCCCAGCATCAAGGACCCCGAACTCTACGAAGCGCTGCTGGAAGACGGCGCCTCGAAGCAGAAGGCGGCCCGGATTTCCAACGCCGCGGCCAAGCGGGGCCGGTCCGCCGTGGGCCGCAAGGGCGGCAAGTCCGGCGACTACGAGGACTGGACCGTCCCGCAACTGAAGGAAAAGGCCAAGGAGATCGGCCTCAAGGGCTACTCGGCCAAGAAAAAGAGCGAACTGATCTCCGCTCTGCGGAACTCCTGAGCCGATGACGGCGGGGCCGCCGGTCAACACCGGTGCGGGCTCAGGCGCCCTTACGCGCCGTTTTGGCGGCAGGTGCCTTGGACGCGGACGCAGTGCTCTTCGCAGCGGTGGACTTGGACGCAGTGCTCTTCGCAGCTGCGGTCTTGGCAGTGGTGGTCTTGGCGGCGGCCTTCGTGGCCGGTTTGGCCGCCGTCCCGGCACCGCCGGAGGCAGCCTTGGCGGCGGGTTTGGCCGAGGTGCTCGCCGCGGTCTTGACCGTTGCCTTGGGTGCCGCCGCGGACCGGGGCGCCCTGGCGCCGCCGGCTTTGGCCTTGCTCCCGCCGTCACCGCCGGCTGCGACGCCGCCTGCCCCGGCGCCGCCGCCCGCCGCCGCACCGCGTTTGCGCTCGATGCTGCGCTTCAGCGCCTCCATCAGGTCGATCACCTCACCGGTTCCCGCTTCCGCCTCCGGAGCGCCGAAGGTCGCCTCCGTGTCCAGCGATTCGCCCTGCTCGAGCTTGGCCTCGATCAGCTGCCGAAGCTGGATCTGGTAGTCGTCCGTGAACTGCTCGGGTTCGAAGTCGGCCGCCATCGAGTCCACCAGGGCGGCAGACATTTCCCGTTCCTGCGCCGAGATCCGCACGCTGGCCTCGAGCGCGGGGAAGCTCGCCTCGCGCACCTCGTCGGCCCACAGCAGGCCCTGCAGCACCAGCACATCGCCGCGGATCCGGAGCGCCCCGAGCCGGCTCTTCTCCCGCAGCGCGAACTGGACAATAGCCACCCGGTCGGTGTCCTCCAAAGCCCGGCGCAGCAGCACGTAGGCCTTGGGCGACTTGGCGTCCGGTTCGAGGTAGTAGCTCTTCTCGAACGTCATCGGGTCGAGCTGCTCTGCGGGGACAAACTGCACCACCTCGATCTCGTGGCTGTTCTCCGCCGGGATGGACTTGAGCTCCTCGCGGCTGAGGATCACCGTGCGGCCGTCCTCCTCGTAGGCCTTGTCGATGTCCTCGTAGTCGATGATCTCGCTGCAGACCTCGCACCGGCGCTGGTAGCGGATCCGGCCGCCGTCGGCGTTGTGGACCTGGTGCAGGCTGATGTCGTGGTCCTCGGTGGCGCTGTAGACCTTGACCGGGACGTTGACCAGGCCGAACGCGATCGCGCCTTTCCAGATGGCTCTCATGGCTCAAGTGAACACCAGAGCCGCACGGAGGTGAAGTGTTTTGGCTGAGGGCAAGGAACGCGTCAGGGTCGACGGCCGGGAACTGGTGCTGACCAACCTGGACAAGGTCATGTACCCGGAGACCGGAACCACCAAAGCCGATGTCCTGGCCTACTACGCCGCGGTGGCGCCGGTGTTGATCCCGGCGGCCGCGAACCGTCCGGCCACCCGGAAGCGCTGGGTGCACGGCGTGGGGACCGCCGAGGCCCCCGGCGAGATGTTCTTCCAGAAGAACCTGGACCACTCCACGCCCGGCTGGGTGCCGCGCGCCGCCATCACCCACAAGGAACGCACCATCCAGTACCCGCTGGTCAACGATCCGGCCACGCTCACCTGGCTGGCCCAGATCGCGGCCCTGGAAATCCACGTGCCGCAGTGGCGGGTGGACCCGCACGGCAACGCCCTGCCGCCGGACCGGCTGGTGCTGGACCTGGACCCCGGCGACGGCGCCGGCCTGGCCGAATGCGCCGAGGTCGCCAAACTCGCCCGCAGCATCCTGGTGGACGTAGGCCTGGAGCCGGTCCCCGTGACCAGCGGCAGCAAGGGCATCCATCTCTATGCCGCGCTGGACGGCACCCAAAGCTCGGACCAGGTCTCGGACTTCGCGCACGAACTCGCCCGGGCCCTGGAGGCGGACCACCCGGAGCTGGCCGTGAGCGACATGAAAAAGATCCTGCGCACCGGAAAGGTGCTGGTGGACTGGAGCCAGAACAGCGCCGCGAAGACCACGATCGTGCCCTACTCGCTGCGCGGCAGGCTGCGGCCCACGGTGGCGGCTCCCCGGACCTGGCGCGAACTCGCCTCGGCCTCCCTGCGCCAGCTGGACTACCGGGAGGTGATGCAGCGGGTGAAGGCCGGCAAGGACCCGTTCGCGGTCATCTCCGGAGGCGCGCACGACGGCGATCACGGCGGCGCCGGAGCGGGCGCCAAGGCCGACACCCCCGCGGAGCTCGACGGCGGCGACTCCGACCCCCGGCTTGAGGAATACCGCGCCAAACGGGACGCGGCAGCCACGCCGGAGCCGTTCACGGCGGACCAGCACCGGAGCCGGAACGACGGCGGTCCCCTCCGGGAAAGCTTCGTCATCCAGGAGCACCACGCCAGCCGGCTGCACTACGACTTCCGCCTCGAGCGCGACGGCGTGCTGGTGTCCTGGGCGCTGCCCAAAGGGGTCCCCACCACCAAGGCCAAAAACCATCTCGCGGTCCAGACCGAGGACCACCCGATGGACTACGCGGACTTTGAGGGCAGCATCCCCAAGGGCCAGTACGGCGCCGGCTCCGTCAGCATCTGGGACCGCGGGTCCTACGAGTGCGAGAAGTGGATCGCCGGAAAGGAAGTCATCGCGACCCTCACCGGGCAGGAGGGCGGCGGCTTGGGCGAGACCCGGCGGTTCGCGCTGATCCACACCGGCCAGGCCAACGACCAGTGGCTCATCCACCTCATGGACCCGCCGGGGCACACACCCACGGCCAAAGAGGCTCCGCCTGCCGGGGCGAAGGCCCAGTCCGGCACCGCCCCTGCCGCCGGCGCCGCCCCGGCTCCGGATCCAGCCCCGGATCCAGCGCAGCTCGCACCAATGCTGGCCAGCCCCGGAACCCCCGCGGACCTGGCGGACAAGGACTGGCAGTTCGAGCTCAAATGGGACGGCGTCCGCGCCCTGGTCCTGGGTGACTCGCAGCGGATCCGGCTGATCAGCCGCAACGGCAATGACATGTCCGCCAGCTACCCGGAGCTCACCGACCGCTCGTGCTGGCCACCGCAGGACTTCGCCGCCGACGGCGAGATCATCGCCGTCGGCCCGTCCGGCCGGCCCGACTTCGGGCTGCTGCAGGGGCGGATGAAGCTCAGCAAAGCCGCCGACGTCGCGAAGGCGCGGGCCGCCACCCCGGTCCGCCTGATGCTCTTCGACCTGCTCACCGATGGCGGCGAGGACCTCCGGCGCCGCCCGCTCCGGGAGCGGCGGAAACGCCTCGAAGCGTTCGCCGCGGCAGGCTTCCGGTCCGGCCCCCAGGAAGATTCCTGCCCGGTGGAGCTGTCTGAGGTGATCGACGCCGACGTCGGGCACCTCTTGGAAAGCGCCGAGGAGCTCGGACTCGAGGGCGTGATGGCCAAGCGCACCGGCGGGCGCTACGTGGGGCAGCGGAGCCGGTCCTGGCTGAAGCTGAAGTTCGAGAAGACCCAGGAGGTGGTGGTGGGGGGCTGGCGGCCCGGCAACGGCGGCCGCCGCGACTCGGTCGGTTCGCTGCTGCTGGGCATCCCGGACGGGAAGACACTGCGCTACGTGGGCCGGGTGGGCAGCGGATTTTCCACCCGTGAACTCCAGGAGCTGCGCCAGCAGCTGGACGCCATCCCCCGCAAGACATCCCCCTTCAGCGAGGTCCCCGCGGAGGACGCCGCCGACGCCCGGTGGGTCTCGGCCAGGCTGGTGGGTGAGGTCACCTTCGGCGACTGGACCTCCAGCGGGAAGCTCCGCCACCCGGTCTGGCGGGGCTGGCGCCTGGACAAGGCGCCAGCCGACGTCGTCGCCGAACATGACTGAGGGCCCGCCGTAACGGGCCCTCATGGTGCTTAGTCGTGGTGCGGGATCTGCGGCCGGCTTTGGCGGTGGATGGCCGCGTCGGCCACCTGCTGCGCCTGTTGCCCTCGGACGACGTCGCGGTCCTTGGGATGACGGTGCTTCCCGCTGCCGTCCGGCCACTCGTGGCCGTCGGCCGGCGACGGCGGCTGAGGACGTTTGCCCTCCGGGCCCGGAACCTCGTCCATGGACTCCGCGAGGTGGCTGGCAACCTCAGGCTTGATCTCTTCCCTCGAGTGATGATCCGCCATGGCTCTTCCTTTCTGCGATGAAATGAAGCGTCCCACAATCGTAGGTCGGCGCCGGTGAGAAGTCTCTAGGTGCTACCAGCGGACTTTCTTCTGCGCGGGGCCCTGCTTGCCGCTGGCGTGGGTGGGCTTATGGCTGCGTCCAACGCTTGGCAGTCCGGCGCCGCGGGATTTGCTGGCGAGCATTTCCTTCTGGGCGTCGGTCAGGCGGGACTTCACGCCGCGCTCCGGTTTCGGTGCGGCGCCGGGTCCTTCCGCGCCGGGGGTCCCGGGCTGCTCCTGCTTGCCGGTGTTCTCTGTCATGGGAGGCTCTCCTCGGCTCGGCATGAATTGACGCCGGCAACGCAACCGGCGACGGGTCCACCATAGGCAGTTGCCACGCTGCTTGAACAGGGGTTCGGCAGCGGCACCGACGTTAGGCTGTGGCGCATGGATTACACGCTTCGCCACGCCACCGCCGACGACGCCGATGCGCTGGTACGGATGCACACCCTGGCGCACGAGCAGTGCTACGCCTCCCAGCTGCCCGCGGCGTTCTTCGCAGCCCGGCGCGCCAACATCCTTGACCGGATTGAACGGCGCCGCCCGCACCTGGACAGCACCGAACCCCGGATCATCGCCGTCGACGCCGGCGGCGACATCATTGGATTCGCCGACGCCGGACCGGGCCGGGACGCGGACCGGCCCCGTGACCTGGAGCTGTACTCCCTCTACACGCTGACCCCGGCCTACGGTACCGGGCTGGGCGCCGCGCTGCTGACGGCCGCCCTCGGCGACTCCCCCGCGTACCTGTGGGTGCTTGAAGACAACCCCCGCGCCCGGGGCTTCTACGCCAAGCACGGGTTCGTGCCCGACGGGCAACGCAAACTGCTGCCGCCCGAGTGGTCCGAGCTGCCCGAAATACGCCTGACCCGGCCGGCGGCGCCCCGGTAAAAGGGGCCCGCACTGCCCCGAAAAGCCCCCTGGACGGGCTCAAAAACGAAAAAGTTGCAAAAAAGATAAGCGAACTGGCTACTTCCCAAGAACGGCGCGGTCAGATCGCCCGTGCGGGCGCCGCTGAAGTGGCGCCCAGACGCCGGAATCGGCTGATCATACGGCACCGAAATCGGAAACGCCATGGAAATCGCGTAAAATTGAAAGCCTGCCCGGAGCGGGGCAGCTACAAGTCGCAAGCAAATGACCTCCACAGGAGTTGCCCAAATGCCCAAAGACCGAAGCACCACCGACTCTTCAGCCGGCGTTTTGAACGCCAGCGGAACCAACCAAGGCGCACCCCGGGGCGCTAAGAAACCACGGCTGCGCCGCCGTCGACTCCGCGAGTCCGACGTCAACGTGGTCGACCAGCCCATGCTTAAAAAAGCGCTCGGCGGCACCATCGTGGGAAACACCATGGAATGGTACGACGTCGGCGTGTTCGGCTACCTGATCACCACCATGGGACCGGTGTTCCTGCCGGAAGCGGACAAGTCCGTCCAGACCCTCTTCCTGCTCGGCACCTTCGCCGCCACCTTCATCGCCCGCCCGCTCGGCGGCGTCGTATTCGGCTGGCTTGGCGACAAGATCGGCCGGCAGAAGGTTCTCGCCGCCACCCTGATGATCATGGCGGCCAGCACGTTCGCCGTCGGCCTCCTGCCCGGCTACGCGCAGATCGGCATCTGGGCCGCGGTCCTGCTGGTCCTGTTCAAGGTGATCCAGGGCTTCTCCACCGGCGGCGAGTACGCCGGTGCCACCACCTTCGTGAGCGAATACGCCCCGGACAAACGGCGCGGCTTCTTCGCCAGCTTCCTGGACATGGGCAGCTACCTTGGCTTCGCCGCCGGTGCCGCCCTGGTGTCCGTGCTGCAGCTGACCCTGGGCCAGGACACCATGGAGCAGTGGGGCTGGCGCATTCCCTTCCTCGTGGCCGGTCCGCTGGGCCTGATCGCCGTGTACTTCCGGAGCAAGATCGAGGAATCCCCCCAGTTCCAAGCCACCCTGGACGCGCAGGAGAACCTCGCCAAGGACGCCACTGCCGCTGACACGGCCGCGTCCAAGGGCCCGGTCGGCATCGTAAAGGCCTACTGGCGCTCCATTATCGTCGCCATGATCCTGGTCGCCGCGGCCAACACCGCGGGCTACGCCCTGACCTCGTACATGCCGACGTACCTGACCGAGTCCAAGGGCTACGACGAGGTGCACGGCACGCTGCTGACCATCCCCGTGCTGGTCATCATGAGCCTCTGCATCCCGCTGACCGGCAAGCTCTCCGACCGCATCGGCCGCCGCCCCGTGCTGTGGATCGGTGCCCTGAGCACCGTCGTCCTGGCCGCCCCGGCGTTCCTGCTGATCGGCGTCGGCGAGATCTGGTCCACCCTGCTGGGCCTTGGCCTCATCGCCTTCCCGGTGACGTTTTACGTCGCCAACTTGGCCTCGGCCCTGCCGGCCCAGTTCCCGACGGCCAGCCGCTACGGCGCCATGGGCATCGCGTACAACTTCTCGGTTGCCATCTTCGGCGGCACCACCCCGTTCATCGTCGCGGCCCTGATCAACGCCACCGGCAACGACATGATGCCGGCCTACTACCTGATGGCCACCTCGGCGATCGGCGCAGTGGCGATCTACTTCCTCAAGGAATCCGCCCAGATGCCGCTGCCGGGCTCAATGCCCAGCGTGGACACCCAGGCCGAGGCCCGAGAACTGGTCGAGACGCAGGACGAGAACCCGCTGATCGACCTCGAGCACATGGACATGCCGCTCACCCCGGCAGAGGCCACCGACGGCGACGCCGGCAAGGTTCCGGCCCCGGCTTAGTCCGGACTGGCCCGGCCCGTCCCTCCGGACGGACCCCGTAGCCAAGCGCCCCGCCCGTAGAGGCCCGTCGCGCCCGTTTCCCCTTGGGGAAGCGTGCGGGGCGGGCCTTTGGCGGGTCCGCATCCCTTCCGCACCGCACCCCTGGAGGCCCCGATTGCAGTCCCTGCTGGGACACGTCCGCGTGCTGCACCGCCTTGGACCGGCAAACCGCGACCGAGCCTCGGCGCTGCGTCTTGCCGTCAGCGTGGCCGGGCCCTCACTGGCACTGCTCGCGGCCGGGCGGCCCGAGCTGATCGTCTACGCCGTGTTCGGCGCCCTGACCGGAATGTACGGCCGGTCCGAACCCCACCAGCTCCGGCTCAGGCACCAGCTCCAGGCGGCCCTGGTCCTGCTTGGCGGACTAGGCGTCGGCGTCCTGCTCTCGGTCCAGCAGCTCCACTCCTGGACGCTCGTGGCCGTGGAGTCGGTCCTGGCCGCCGCGGGATCCTTGTTCGCGGACAAGGCCGGGTTGAAACCCAACGGGCCGTTCTTCGGCATCCTGGCCCTCGGCGCGTGCGCGTCCATCCCCACACCGGGCCCATGGCCGCTAGCGCTGCTGGTCGGCATCGGGTCGGCTGCCTTCTCCATCGCGGTCGGCTTTGGCGGCTGGGTCCGCGGCCGCGTGTGGGAGCCCGGCGCGGAGCGGCAGGTCCCGCCGCTGCGCGGCATCCGCCGTCGTGCTGCCTGGATCCACGCGGCACGGTACTTCGCAGCGGTCGCCGCGGCCGGCAGCATCGGGGTGGGGAGCGGCAGCGGCCACCCGCATTGGGCGATGGCCGCGGCAGCCGTTCCGCTGGCGGGGGCGGACCTGCCCAGCAGCGTCTACCGCGGGTTACACCGGATCGTCGGCACCCTGCTGGGCCTGGTGGTGGTGGCCGCGGTGCTGTTCCCCTGGGCAGGGTCGCCGCTGCGGCTTTTGCCCGGCCACGAAACGGCCGTCCTGGCCGTCCTGGTGATCGTCCTGCAGTTCACCACCGAGCTCTTTATGGCCCGGCACTACGGCCTCGCGATGGTGTCGTTCACGCCCGTCATCCTGCTGGTGACGCAGCTGGCCTTCCCCGCCGATCCGCACCTCCTGGTGGCGGAGCGGGCGGTCGAGACCCTGGTCGGCGCCTGCACCGGCATCGCCGTCGTGCTCCTCATCCGGCGCCGCCGCCCGTCCGCAGCGGCTCCGGGCAGGTAGGCGCGTAGCCCGCCGTCCCCTACTTCGCGCGCCGGGGCGGCCCGGCCACGAGCCGCGCCGGCAGCACGCGCGTCGCAGCGGTGAGGATCTTGTAGCGTTTGCTGGGAATGGAGACGGCTTTGCCCTTTTCGTTGTCCGCCAGGCCCTCTCGGACCACCTGGTCGGCCTGTAGCCACATCCAGCGCGGTGCCACCGTTTTGTCCATGCCCATCCGGTCGTGGAATTCGGTGTGCGTGAAGCCGGGGCAGACGGCCGTCACTTTCACCCCGCGCCCGGAGTACGCGAGGTTGGCCCAGCGGCTGAAGCTGAGCAGCCAGGCCTTGGCGGCGGAGTACGTTTCGCGCGGCAGGAACGCCGCCACGGATGCCACGTTGATGACCCGGCCTGAGCGCCGCTGCAGCATCCCCTGCAGTGCGGCGTGGGTTAGTTCCATGGCCGTCTGGACGTGCAGCCTGAGGTGCTGCCTTTCCTCGGCAATGTCATTGTCCGCGAAGGAACGCAGCAGCCCCATTCCCGCGTTGTTGACCAGGATCTCCACCGGCCGCGCCGGGTCACTGAGGCGTTCGACGACGGCGGCCACGCCGCCGTCGTCCGCCAGATCGGCGGCCAGCACCTCCGCACGAACGCCGTAGCGGTTCTCCAGGTCGGCTGCGCTGGCGTGGAGCCGGGCCTCGTCACGCGCCACCAGGACCACGTTGTGCCCCTGCTCCGCGAGCTGGCGGGCAAACTCGGCCCCGAGTCCTGCGGTGGCTCCGGTGATCAGGGCGGTGGCGGCGGTAGCGGACGGTCCTTGAGCGGGTGTGTTCATAGCCACAGCCTAGCGGCGCCGGATGAGTTGGTTCAGGCCAGGGCCGGTCCTGCGGCCAGTTCCCCTCCGGACGGGCCGTCCGTGGCACGGTCCGTGGCGATGGCCGGTCCGGAGCCCGTCAGGTCCGCGATGTCCGGCGCGGCACCGTCGTCCGCCCCCTGGTAGCGCTGCTGCAGCTCGTCGGCGGCGAGCTCGTACCAGGTGTGCGCCCCGAAGGAAGGCCGGGGGGTGTCCAGGTGGCGGTACAGGGCGTCGGCCAGCTGTCCCAGCGCGGCGTCGGAGAGTGCCTGCACCGTCGCGGCCGGATCCATGGTGCCCTCGAAATAGTCGGAGAGTTCGAGCCCGTCGATCAGATCCGGTCCATCCGGTGCAGGAGCCGCCGCCGGGTCCACTGGAGCCTCGATGCCGGCGTTGACCCGGCCGTGGACACTGCCGGTGATCTCACCGTCAAGGTCGGCAAGGACCTCGCCGTCGGTGCCGACGTGCAGCAGGCAGATCGGCAGTTCTGCCGGTTCCTGGAGGATAAGGCGGAAGCCTTCGGTCGCGGCGGCTGCTGCGACGGCGGCGCCGGGCGCGGCCGGGCCGGAGGCCGGGTCCGTGGTCGCCGCGAGCTGCCGGAGGTAGAGCAGGATCTCAGGATCGAGGTGGGAGGCGCCGTGCAGGTCGATGATGACGTCCGCGCCGGCGGCTAAGCGGTTGGCGCGCCGCATCATGTGCAGCAGGTCGGGGTAGTTTGCCTGGCTCAGGCAGCCGGTGACTTCTAGGGTCACCTGTCCGGGATCGACATCAACACGGACAAGCACACGCAGTTTGTGGTTCACGGGGTTCTCCAAATGAAGCGTCCTTGAGCCAACTGCATAACTCAAGCTAAACCATACGAGGTTGTTGCGCGGGCCACAAGCGGTCAGGCCCCGGCGGGTTCCTGTTCCGGCCAATCGATGCACTGATTGTAGGCGTCGTGCTTGCGCAGATAGCGGTAGATGTAGGGGCAGTGCGGAATGATTCGTTTCCCCGATGCCACGACGTCGTCCAGGGCGAAGTGCGCGAGCACCCCGGCGAGCCCCTGGCCCGCGAATTCCTCGGCGGTTTCGGTGTGGATGAAGTCCACATGCCCGGGCCGGTCGACATAGCGCACCTGGACGGCGAGCTTGCCGCCGACGCGAAGTTCGTAGCGGTGCAGGGCGTCGTTGCGGGTGGTGGAGACGTCCGGGGCGAACGTGTCTTCAGTGTCTACCGAGTTCTCCGTCATGGTTCGACATTGGCACTTAAAGGCGGGCGTGGCAATGGCAGTCCGGATCCGCCGGCGCTTCCGCCGGGGCTGCGGGCCGGAACCCGGCCCAGAAGCAGCACGGCGAGCACAAAGCAGGTCGCCCCACCGCCAAGGAGCCCCACCGTGAGCCCGTTGAGTGCAGCGTCGGCGACCGGGATGAAAACGACGACGGCGGCCGTCACCACGGCGGCGGCCGGCCGGGCATGGGCGTTGCCCGGCGCCGTCGGCCGTTCCTCCAACCGCCCGAACAGCGCCAGCACCGGCAGCAGCAGAATGACGACGCCCAGGAGCGCCAGCGGCCGGGTCCACCACCACGCGGCGGTTCCCCCGGCGGGCTGGGGCAGATCCGTCAACAGCAAGAGACCGGACATCGCGGCGAGCAGCGGCAGGTGCCACAGGTAGACGGTCATGGAACGCCGTCCCGCCCGGGCCAGCAGCGTTTGGACCGGGCCGAGGGCTGCCAGCCGGGCGAGCAGGGGCCGGAGCAACTGGAGCGCCGAGGCCTGGGAGACGGCCAGCAGAAACAGGGTGAGGTTGGGCGGGTTGAGGTTCACAAGCATATTCCCGGAGTACAGGCGCAGCACCACCAGCAGGCCGAGGACCAGGTTGCTGCCCGCCACCAGGCCGAGGAGCCCGGCGGGGCCGAGGCTCCGCAGCGTCCCGTCGGCCAGGAGGAAGCCAAGCTGCTGCACGGCGCACCACAGGAACACCATGTTGGCGTAAGCCAGCTGGGGCAGGGCCCCGCGGAGGCAGTCCACGGCCACCACCAGTGAGACGAGCACGGCCAGGGTCAGCCAAGGCGCCCGGGCATGGAGCGCGGCCAGCCACGGGAGGTTCAGTTGCGCCGCCAAATACGCGGCCAGGAACCACAGCGGCATGCCGGCGCCGCTGGCCAGCAGCTGGATCACCTGGGGGTCCACGCCGCTGAGCCGGGCGGCCCACAGGCCGGTGAACATCACGACCAGCAGGACCGCGGCGGGCCGGATCAGCCGCAGCAGCCGGCCCTGGGCGAACTCGAAGGCGTTCCCGCCCAGGCCCCGCAGCCGCCGCCAGGAGTGCAGGCCGGTAATGCCGCCGGCGACGAAGAACAGCGGCATCACCTGCAGCACCCAGACCACGGGTTCGAACCAGCGCTGGTTGCCGAGGGTGTTTTCGGAGCTCACGGTGCCGTCCGGGTGCAGGACCGGGCTGACCATCAGGGTGTGGCCGATGACCACCAGCGCAAGGCAGAAGAACCGGGTGAGGTCGATGACCAGGTCACGCTCCGGCACGGGCACTGCCGGGCCGTCCGTGCTCCGGAACCCTGGCATCCGCTGTCCGGCGCCGCCGGCCATCGCTGGGTTACACCTCTCCTACGCTGTCCACAGCACCATTGTGGCCCAGACTGCGGACCGGGGTAAGGGCGGCCGGTCCCGGCGGCCCGGCAGGGATGGATCGAGCGGTCCGGGCCCGCTAGCCCCGGATGGCCGCGAGGCCCAGGACCACGGCGAGCAGCGGCAGGGTGCCCTGGGTGGCGGTGGCCCTAAGGTACTTGCGTCCGCTGAAGCCAAGCACCAGCGCGGCCAGCAGCATAGACCCGCAGCTGCTGAGGATAAGTGTCCAGCCCGCCACGGCCGCGGAAGTACCCGCCCCGCCGAAAGCCACGCAGCCGGCGCCGATCAGGGCACCGACGGCCAGGAACAGGTTGTAGAAGCCCTGGTTGTAGGCCATCGGGCGGGTTGTCTCCGCGTCCGCCTGCGAGGCCAGGCCGAACCGCTGCCAGGTGGCGGGCCGGGTCCAGGTGAAGGATTCCAGGGTGAAGATGTAGACGTGGAGCAGGGCTGCCAGCAGGGCAAAGACGAGGGAGGCCAGGATCATGGCTCGATCCTAGCCTCCCGCCGTTGCCGAACTGGTGCCGGAGCTACCGGGCCAGGGTGGCCAGCGCCGTGGCCGCGAAGGTCCCCGCCGCGGCGCCCCACTCGGATAGCAGTCCCTGAAGGTTCTCGCCGTCTTTCCGGTGGGTGGCGGTGCGGGTTTCGAGGGTCTCCAGGACACCGGTCCGCAGCTCCGTGTTGAAGTTGACCTTGCCCACGTTCATGCTGGCCGCCTTGACGAGCTCCGCGGCGGGGATGCCCGAGGCGCCGTGCAGCACCAGCGGAATGCGGGTCCGCACCCCGATGTCCTGCAGCACGTCCCAGCGCAACTCGGGCTCGCCCTGGTACCGGCCGTGGACGTTGCCCACGGCCACGGCCAGCAGCTGGGCGCCGGTGCGGGCCACAAAGTCCTCCACCTGCGCGGAGTCGGTGAGCCCGGCCGCCCCCGTCGCCGGTGCGCTGCCTGCGGCGTCGGCTCCGAAGGCGCGGTCCTCGTCGCCGGCGAGTCCGCCGAGCTCGGCCTCGATCACGATCTCCCCCGCGAAGCCGGCGCCGTCCAGGACTGCGCGCGCGGCACGCACCAGGGCGATGTTGTCCTCGTAGTCGAGCGACGATCCGTCCACCAGGACCGAGTCGGCCCCGGCGGCCGCGGCGTCGGCAATCACCCGGAGGTCGGAGGCATGGTCGAGCTGGACGGCCACCGGGACGCCGGCGGCGTCGGCCAGGCCGCGCAGTGCGGCGACCAGCCGCAGCCCGCCGGGCGTGGCCGCGGTGCTTGGCGAGACCAGCAGGATGGCGCCGCGGCCGGCGTCCTCCGCCGCCGCCACGACGGCGAGCGCCGTCGTGAAGTCGTAGCAGGTGAAGGCCGGGACGGCTGATCCCTGCTGCAGGGCGGCGCCGACGAGGGAGTCGAGACGGGCTCGCATCAGACGCTCAGGCCTCCCACCAGGATCCAGGCCACGAACGTCAGCGCGAAGCCGGCCAGACCCAGCACGGTGGTGAGAACGGTCCAGGTCTTGAGGCCGTCGGCCACGCTCAGGCCGTAGTACCGGACAACCACCCAGAAGCCGGCGTCGGTCACGTGGGAGAGGCCCAGGGAGCCGAAGCCGATGGCGATGACGATCACGGCGATCTGGGCCGGGGTGTAGCCGCCGCCGGCCACGGCGGAGGAAAGCAGGCCCGCCGTGGTGACGATCGCGACCGTGGCCGACCCCTGGGCGGCGCGGAGGGCCAGGGAGATGATGAAGCCCAGCAGCAGCAGCGGAACACCGAGGGTGTCGAGGGATTCGGAGAGTGCCTTGCCGATGCCGCTGACCTGCAGGACCCCGCCAAAGACGCCGCCTGCCGCGACCACCAGCAGGATGGAGGCGATCGGGGGCAGGGCCCCTTCGAAGATTTCGCCGGTTTCCGTCAGCGACCACTGGCGGCGGACGGCGAGGAGGAAGAAGGAGAGCGCGACGGCCACCAGGAGGGCGAGGACGGGGGTGCCGACGAAGGCCGCGACGCCGTACCAGAAGCTGTTTTTGTCGATCACCAGGGTGCCCACGGTGCCGAGCAGGATCAGCACGATCGGGGTGGCGATGAGGGTGATGATGAGTGCGGGGCGGGGCGCGGCCAGGGCCTTGCTGCCCGGGCCGTCATGGCCGACGCGGACCAGGGAGGCGGAGCCGAACTCGTCCACCTGGGCCTTGACGGAGGGCAGCAGTTCGTAGTCCTTGCGGTTCATGATCGAGGCCACGAAGTAGGACAGGAAGCCGAGCGGCACGCAGATCGCCAGCGAGATCAGGGCGATCAGTCCGATGTCGGCCCCGAGCACGCCGGCGCCGGCCACGATGCCCGGGTGCGGGGGCACGGCCACGTGGATGGCCAGCATGATGCCTGCCATGGGCAGGCCGAACTTCACCGGGTGGACGTTGGCGATCTTGGCGAAGGCGTAGACGATCGGCACCAGGACGATGATGCCGACTTCGAAGAAGACCGGGATCGCGACCAGGAAGCCGACGGCGGTGAGGGCCACGGCCACCCGGCGGGCGCCGAGTTTGGCGGTGAATTGGTCCGCGAGCGACTGCACGCCGCCGGAGACCTCGATCATCCGTCCCAGGATCGCACCGAGGGCGATCAGCAGGGCCACCTTGCCCATGGTGCTTCCGACCCCGTTGGCCACGACGGTGAAGACGTCCTTGAGCGGGATCTGGGCGGCCACGGCCACCAGGATGCTGACGGTCAGCAGGGCCACGAAGGCCTGGACCTTGAAGCGGATGATCATCAGCAGCAGCAGCGCAACGCCGGCCACGGCGATGGTCAGCAGCAGCGGAGTTCCCAGCTCCACGGCCGGCTTGATGACGGGCGCGTCGGCCGCGCGCACCATCAGGGAATTGAGCAGGGGGTTCATGCGGGGTGTCTCCTTTGACGTCACTCTAGCCAGTGACCGGGATTTGGACGACGACGGCGGACGGCGCCGCCATCGTCGGGTACGGGGTTCCGGAGCAATCCGGGTGGCGCGGTGGTTTAGGCGTTGCGCCTGGTGGGAGCGAGGACCTTGATGACAGCGGAGTCGTCCGAGGCGGCGAGCCCCTGGGCCTGGCCCAGCAGGTAGAGCTGTTCGGCGGCGGCCGCCACCGGCGCGGCGAGACCCGCGGCGCGGGTGGCCTTGCCGACGATGCCCATGTCCTTGACGAAGATGTCCAGGCGGCTGAGGACCTCCGCACCGCTTTCCGTGTAGGCCTCGAGGATGCGGGGGCCGCGGTTGGAGAGCATAAAGGACCCCGCGGCGCCGGCTTCCAGGGCCGCGAGCGTCTTGGCCTGGTCCAGGCCGAGGGCGTCCGCGAGGGCCATGGCCTCGGCCGCGGCGGCAATGTGGATCCCGCAGAGCAGCTGGTTGACGGTCTTGAGGGCCTGTCCGTCGCCGGGCTTGTCCCCCACGACAGTCAGGGTCGAGGCGAGCAGTTCCAGCACCGGGCGTGCCGCTTCCAGGGCCTGCGGTTCGGCGCCGACGACGATCAGCAGGTCGCCTTCGCCGGCGCGCTTGGGCCCGCCGGAGAGCGGGGCGTCAACGAGGCAGACACCGTACTCGGCGAGCCTGGCGACGGTGGCCGGAATCGCCTCGGTGCCGACGGTGCTGCCGAGGATGACGACTGCGCCCGGCTTCAGCACGGCGGCGACGCCGGTTTCGCCGAAGAGGACATCGTCCAGCTGCTCGCCGTTGCGGACGGCCAGCAGCAGCGCATCCGCGCCCTCCGCCGCTGCCCGGGCGGACGCGAAGGTGCGGACCCCGGCGTCCTCGGCGAGCCGGAGGCGCGGCTCGGCGATGTCGAAGCCGTGGACGGTCAGGGCGGTGGCGAGGCGGGCGGCCATGGGCAGCCCCATGGCGCCGAGGCCGAGGACGGTGACTTGGTAGTTCATGGTCTTCTCCATTGAAAGCTGGGTGCGGGGACTAGAAGGTGTTGCTGAGTTTGCGGGTGACCTGGGCCAGGGACTCGTCGTCGCCGACGTTGCCGGCGAAGACCACGTACGGGATGCCCTTGGCGGGACCGTCCACCGGCTCCCACAGGCTGACGATGCCCGGCAGCATGGGGCCGCGGACGATCGCGTGGCGGATTTCCAGGCCGTGGGCGGCCACGTCCGAGGAGGTGATGCCGCCCTTGGCGATGACAAAGCGCGGCGGGAACGTCTTCAGCGTCCGGTTCACCACGGCGACGACGGCCGCCGATACGGTGCGGGCAATCCGGAGGCTCTCCGCGGCGTCGTCCGTTTTGATGAGCAGCCGGCTGGTGTGCAGGATGACGTCGGCGCTGTGCAGGGCCTCCACCACGGTCCGGACGATTTCGTCCAGGTAGCCCTCGGCGTCGCCGTCGAGGAGCTTTTCGACGTCGATTTCCACGATGCGGGCGGCGCTGTGCTGTTCGACCAGGGCTTTGAGCTGGCGGGTGGTGACGCCGACGTGCGAGCCGACCACGATCAGGCCGCCGGCGTCCGAGGGTGTGTTGCCCGCGTAGGCTTCCTCGGCGCTGAGTTCGGCACGGATCTCCTGGCCGATGCGGCCGCGGACAAACGGCGGGCCTACCCGGTAGAGCAGTTTCTTGCCGCGCCGTTCGGCTTCCTCCAGCCCCAGGGCGAGGGCACGGAGGTCGTTTTCGGTGACGATGTCGGCGACGATCGGGGTGGAGTCGGTGGCGGCGTCGAGAGCGTCGGCGATCGCCTTGGCCGAAACCTGGGGATCACCGTCCGGGCCGGCGGCGCGGATGATGTCCAGGTCCAGGACGATCACCGATTCCGCGGGGAAGCGGCCCTTGGACTTCTCTTCGACGTATTTGGCCAGTTCGGAGTTCGCGAAGCCGAAGCTCGCGTCCCTGGCGAATTCCGTCTCCGCCACGGGGGTGAGCCGGCCGGCGCCGGCGCCGGTTCCGCGCATGTAGTGCACGCCGCCGATGGTCACGCGCCCCGCGTCGGGGAAGGCGGGGACGATCACGACGCCGTCGGTCGCCTCGCCCCCGGCGGCGGCGACGGTGGCCGCGATGGTGTCCGGCTCCAGCGGGAAGTGGCCGCGGAGGGTGGAGTCGCTGCGGCTGACGAACCCCAGGCGCAGCCTGGAACCGACAGCGCTGGAACCGGCAGCGCGTGAACCGGCACCGCTGGAACCGGCGCCGCCGCTGGGCCCGGCGCCGTCGCTCACAAGGGCGGCCGCGGCCAGGGCGTTGCGGACCACTTCCTCGTTGCGGGCGGCCGCCTCCGCGGGGTCCAGGCTCCGCGTGTTGGTCAGCACGTAGACGGCGTCGGGACGGCGGCCGTCGATCCGGTGGCCGAACGCCCAGCTGAAGTCCTCGACATCCCAGCGGGTCAGGACCGGCAGGTTCGCGACGGACTGCGTTCCGGTCGGGTCGTCGTCGAGCACCACCAGGATGCGCGGTGACGCTCCGGCCGCGGCGGCGAGGGCGTCGGCGACGGTCCGGGCGGGAATTTGGACCTCGGCCGGGAAGGCGGCCAGCACGTCGGCTTCATAAGGCTCTGCTTCAAAGGGCACTTGCACTCCATTGTGGGAACTCTGCTGCGGTGTGGATTTGTAAGATGTCTGACATCTAACATTTGAATGTTAGTGTGGCATACGGCACAAAAACGCGCAAGTAGACTGGTCAGTCAGGCAACTCGGTTACGGCGGATGGGGAAAATTGGCTAGGAAATCGTTGGTCGGCGTGGTGGCAGATGAGCTGCTGGACCGCATCATTGCCGGCGAATTTCCGCCCGGGGCATCGGTCCCCGGCGAGCTGGAGCTGAGCGCGCGCCACGACGTGAGCCGCATGACGGTCCGCGAGGCGATGAAGACCCTGGAAGCCCAGCAGATCCTGAGCGTGGAGCGCGGCCGGGGAACTTTTGTGAACCCGCTGAACCGCTGGGCCTCACTGGAGGCAGTCCTTCGGGCGGCCTCCGAGGGCGAGAACGACGCCGCGGCCGCCGTTCAGTTGATCGAACTGCGCCGGATGCTGGAAACGGGCGCCTGCGAGCTGGCGGCGGGGCGGATGGGCGAGTCCGACCTTGCGACCCTGCGCGGGCAGGTGGAAGCTATGCGGGAGGCGCACGAGAAGCACGACGTCGCGGCGTTCGTCGCGGCCGACCTGGCCTTTCACGACCTCATCCTGCGCGCGTCGGAAAATGTCTTTGTGGCCGTGCTGTTCGCACCGCTGCACCGGGTACTGGAAAAGCGGCGGACGCAGACCTCGGAGGTGCGCGAGATCCAGGCGCACGCGATCGGCCATCACCGCAGCATTGTGGAGGCGCTGTCCACACGCGATCCGCAGCGGGCGCGGGAGGCCATGGACGCCCACATGCAGCAGACGCTCGATGACCTCAAGACCTACGTCCTGGCGGAACCCCGGGTCTGAGACCCCGGCGTTGGCCGGCGGGCGACTCAGGCGAGCGAGAGGAAGAGCTTCTCGAGTTCGGCCCGGTCCAGGCTCGGATCCTCCTGCTGCATGCACTGCTGCAGGCCGGTGGCGATGATGGAGAAGCCGGCCTTGTCCAGGGCACTGGAGACGGCGGCCAGCTGCGTAACGACGCTCTTGCAGTCCCGCCCCTCTTCGATCATGCGCGTGACCGCGGCGAGCTGGCCCTGGGCGCGGCGAAGACGGTTGATGACGGACTTCATGTCACTGGGATCGAGTTCCATGGGTGGCCTCCCGGAGTAATTGGATTGATTTCCATGATATACCCCCCTTGGTATTCCGCATACCCCGGGTGGTATGCCGGGGGCGGACTGACGCGTAAATCACAGGCTCTAGGGACATAAGCACCTAGCGGAGCCGCACATTCCGGCGTATTGCTGGGATTGTGAACGCGGCCAGCTTCAGCAATCCGACAGAGGCCCGAAAAGGTGCCCCCACCACCGGCTCCGGGCCCTGGACACGCTACGTCGCCCTGGGTGACTCCTTCACCGCCGGCTTGGGCGATCCGGAGCCCCTGAACCCCGGCGGCATGAGGGGCTGGGCCGACCGGATCGCCGAGGAATTCAGCGCCGCGCGCCAGGATTTCGCCTACGCCAACCTGGCCATCAGCGGCCTCGTGCTGCAGCAGATCGTGGACCAGCAGCTTGCCCCGGCGATTGCCCTGAAACCGGACCTCGTCACCCTCTCCGCGGGCGGCAACGACCTGGTCTTCCACCGGCGCGACCCGGACCGGCTGGCGGCCAGCCTGGACGAGGCCGTGGCGGCGCTCTCCGCCACGGGGGCGACGGTTGTGCTGTTCACCGGGCCCGACTGGGGGGACACCCCGGTCTTCGGCCACATCCGGGGCAAGGTGGCCGTCTTCAACGAGAACATCCGGACCATCGCCGCCCGGCACCAGGGCGTGATTGCCGACCTGTGGACACTGCGGCAGTTGAGCGATCCCCGGATGTGGGATCCGGACCGCCTGCACTTCTCCCCGCTCGGCCACCACACGATCGCGTCTATGGTGCTGGACACGCTGCACGTCCCGCACGGCCTGGAACCGCTGCAGCCCAAGCCGCTGCCGGCCGGCAACTGGCGGGAGACCCGGGCCGGCGACCTGGCCTGGGCCACGCACTACCTGCTGCCCTGGATGATGCAGCGCGTCCGGCCGCGACCCGGCAACGGACCTCCCGCCCCGAAGCGGCCCGAACCGGGCCCGGTCTTCGGCTGGCCGGGCAATGCGGCCCACCCCTAGTCCCGCACCCCTAGTCCGGCCGGGATCTGTCGGCTAATCTGCAGGGACGGCCCCGGCCGGAGACTGCAGACCGATGGCGATCATGAGGAGCGAAGTTGTCTAATCACACTTACAGCATTTCTGAAATTGTCGGGACCTCGAATGAAGGCGTGGACGCCGCCGTGCGCAACGGCATCGCCGAGGCCGCAAAGACGCTCCGGAACCTGGACTGGTTCGAGGTCAAGGAGATCCGCGGGCACCTCGAGAACGGCCAGGTGGCCGACTGGCAGGTGACGATCAAGCTCGGGTTCCGGCTGGAGCGTTAACGTCCCGGGAGGACCGCCCGTGCAGTACCGCCAGCTGGGCCGCTCCGGCCTGAAGGTCTCCCGCCTCTGCCTGGGCACCATGAACTTCGGGCCGCAGACCGAGGAAACGGCCGCGCAGGCGATCATGGATGCCGCCCTGGACGCCGGCATCAACTTCTTTGATACGGCCAATGTCTACGGAGGCTCCAAGCACCGGGGCTGGACCGAGGAGATCCTGGGCCGCTGGTTCGCCAAGGGCGGCGAGCGCCGGGAGCGGACGGTGCTCGCCACCAAGGTGTACGGCACCATGGAGGACCGCCCCAACGAGTCCAAGCTCTCCGCCCTGCACATCCGCCGCGCCCTCGACGCGAGCCTGCAACGCCTGAAGACCGACCACATCGACCTCTACCAGTTCCATCACGTGGACCGGAACACGCCCTGGGAAGAGATCTGGCAGGCGGTGGATGTGGCGGTGCAGCAGGGCAAAATCCTGTACGCGGGCAGCAGCAACTTCGCCGGCTGGCACCTGGCCCAGGCCCAGGAGGCCGCGGCCCGCCGTCAGTCCTACGGCCTGGTCAGCGAACAGTCCATCTACAACCTGCTGACACGCGACGTCGAACTCGAGGTGCTGCCGGCCGCGCAGCACTACGGCCTGGGCATCCTGCCGTGGTCTCCGCTGCATGGCGGGCTGCTCGGCGGGGTGCTCAAGAAGGAGGACGCCGGCGTCCGCCGGACCCAGGGCCGCGCCCTCGAAGCCCTCAAAAAGCACCGGAACCAAATCCGCCGCTACGAGGACTTCGCGGACGAACTCGGCCAGGAACCCGGGCAGCTGGCCCTGGCCTGGCTGCTGCACCAGCCCGCCGTGACGGCACCCATCGTCGGCCCGCGCACCATTGAACAGCTACGCGCCGCCCTGGGCGCGCTCCAGGTGCAGCTCGACGCCGAAGCCCTCACGCGCCTGGACACGATCTTCCCCGGCCGGCGGACCGCGCCGGAGGACTACGCCTGGTAAGGGCCGCCGCAGCATTTCCGGGCCGGACCTTCGAACAGTTCCGGCCAGCGGATGGGCCAAATTTCCCCGTAAACTCAGGGATTTACGAAACTTTTCCGCTCGCCGGGTGGCATTTTGATAGTAAGCATGATTAGTATTTAGGCAGAAGGATGAAGCGCACCCGGCAACCCGGGTGTCTCCTCAACGAAAGAGAAGGGCCGATAAAAATGGGTTTTTTCGCATTTCTGATTCTGGGTCTTATTGCCGGCGCAATCGCTAAGGCTATCCTGCCGGGCCACCAGGGCGGTGGATGGGTTATCACGCTCGTCCTCGGCGTCGTGGGCGCTCTGCTGGGCGGCCTCATCGGCGGCGCACTTTTCGGCACCGGACTGCAGGAATTCTTCTCGCTCACGACGTGGCTGCTGGCGATCGGCGGTTCGATCATCGTACTGCTGGTCTACGGCATGATCACCAAGCGCTCGCACCGCTAAAACGGAGCGACCGGAAAACCGGTCCCGGGATTCATTTCCCGGGGCCGGTTTTTTGGCACCGGGCCAGTATTCGAAAACGACTTCCAGAGCACCAAGAGCAGGAGTACAGCATGAAAGCCAAACTTCTTTTCGGCACCGGACTCGCAGCAGGCTACGTCCTCGGATCCCGTTCAGGGCGGGCGGCCTACGAAAAACTCAAAGCCAGGGCGGCAGGCCTCTGGGAGAGCAAGCCCGTGCAGGACAAAGTGGCCGCCGCGACCGAAGCGGTCAAGGAAAAGGCACCCGAGGTGTCCAGCCAGCTGACGGAGGCCGCACGCCGCGCGGGCACCGTCATCAGTTCAGCCGTCCGCCGGGACGACGCCGCGGACGTTCCCGCCGATGTCGTCTCTGATCCGGCCCTGAACGACACGACCGGACAGGACTGGTCCGACGAAGGCGGCGCCACGCCGGCCGGCCCGTCCACCAACGTGGACGCGGCGAAGCACTGACACACCCGGGAACGGGAACCCTCACCGCGGGGCACCGGCCGCCACACCGGCGGCAACGCCGCCCAGCACCACGGTGGCATCCAGTTTTCGCGAACTGAACACACGGCCGGAGAGCCCGCTCCCGGCGAAGATCTCGACGGTCCGGGGCGCCTGGCGCCGGCTCGTCTCGATCAGCAGGTGGCCGCCCGGCGCCAGCCAATCCGGCGCCGCGGCGGCCACCCGCCGCTGCAGCTCCAGCCCGTCCGGACCCCCGTCCAGGGAGACCCTCGGTTCGTACAGCCGCGCCTCCGGCGGCATGGTCCCGATCATCGCCGAGGGAACATAGGGCGCATTGACGGCCAGAACATCCACGCGCCCGCGCAGCCGCTCCGGCAGCGCATCGTAGAGATCACCCTCGTGGACCTCGGCGCCCAGCGGCTGCAGGTTGCGCCGCGCGCAGGCCGCGGCGGCAGGGTCGACGTCGGCGGCGTGCAGCTCCAGCGGGCCGGCCGCGGCCGCCAGCGCCGCCCCCACGGCGCCCGAGCCGCAGCAGAGATCCACCACAACAGGGGTCCCGCCCGCGGGGCGCGCCTGCAGGAGCCTCGCGGCCAGCCGGACAAGGTATCCGGTGCGGCGGCGCGGCACAAACACCGCGGGGCCCACCGCGATGCGAAGACCACAAAACTCCGCCCATCCCAGCACGTGTTCCAGCGGCAGGCCGGAGACCCGGCGCCGGAGAAGCGCCTCGAGCTCCGCCGCGGTGGCCGCGGCCTCCAGAAGCAGGGCAGCCTCGTCCTCGGCGAATACACAGCCGGCGGCGCGGAGCCGCCCGACCACCTCGGTCCGTTGCGCGGGAACTGCCTGCACGGATCACACCCTTTCCGCCGCGCGTCCCGGCAGCAGCTCCTGGAAGCCCCATGCTATCCAAGGAGCACCCAGACACCCCTGTGAACTTGCTGGTAAAACCATGTGCAAGCGCTTACAGTTGTGACTTGGCTCTCAATAGCCGGTCTCCCGCATCCACCCTTCGTCGAGGCAACGTCGCTCACCCGGAAGGTTTCCATCGTGTTCACCCGCAGCTCCAGCCTGCCCCGGCCGCCCCGCTTCAGGGGCGGCCCAGGGCTCCCCCAGCCCCGCTACGCCGCCCGCACCGCCACGGCCCTGGCAGCGGCGCTGGCCGCCGTCGTCGTCGCCGTCGTCCCTGCCCATGCCACCCCCGGGGCCGGCGATCCGGGCACCCCGCCGGGGTCGCACGCGCTGCGCGGGCCGGTCACGGACGAGCGGTTCTACTTCGTGATGGCGGACCGGTTCAGCAACGGCAGCACCGCGAACGACGACGGCGGCCTCGGCGCCGACCCCATGGTCTCCGGCTTCGATCCGACAAAGAAGGGGTTCTACAACGGCGGGGACCTCAAGGGCCTGCGGGAGAAGATCGACTACATCCAGGGCCTGGGCACCACGTCGATCTGGCTGACCCCCAGCTTCAAGAACAAGGCGGTCCAGCCGAAGGACCAGTCCGCCGGCTACCACGGCTACTGGGTCACCGACTTCACCCAGATCGACCCGCACCTGGGCACCAACGCCGAGCTGAAGACGCTCATCGACGAGGCACACGCCCGCGGCATGAAGGTGTATTTCGACATCATCACCAACCACACCGCCGACGTGATCAGCTACCAGGAAGGCGACCGGACGGCCTACAAGTCCAAGGACGCCTCGCCCTACCGCACCGCCGCCGGCGAACCGTTCGACGACCGGGACTACGCCGGCACCTCCACCTTCCCGAAACTGGATGCGGCCACCTCTTTCCCGTACACACCGAAGCTCGCACCCGGCGACGAAAACCTCAAGGTCCCGGCCTGGCTCAACGACCCCACGCTCTACCACAACCGCGGGGACACGACGTTTGAGGGCGAAAACTCCTCCTACGGCGACTTTTTCGGCCTGGACGACCTCTTCACCGAAAACCCCGCCGTGGTCGACGGCATGGCCAGCATCTACGAAAAGTGGATCGGCGATTTCGGCGTGGACGGCTTCCGGATCGACACCATGAAGCACGTCAACGACGAGTTCTGGCAGCAGTTCGGCCCCCGCGTGCTCGACTACGCCAAGGCACACGGCAAGGACGAGTTCTTTATGTTCGGCGAGGTCTTTGACACCTCCAAGAGCTTCACCTCGCAGTTCACCACCCGCAACAAGATGCAGGCCGTGCTGGACTTCCCGTTCCAGGAGGCTGCCCGCAACTTCGCCTCCCGAGGCCAGGGCGCGAAGGAGCTGGCGACCTTCTTCGACGGCGACGACTGGTACACGGACGCCGATTCGAACGTCTACGAGCTGCCCACATTCCTGGGCAACCACGACATGGGCAGGATCGGCAGCTTCATCACCGCGGACAACCCGAAGGCGGACGACGCCGAACGCGTCGCCCGGGACCGGCTGGCGCACGAGCTGATGTACTTCTCGCGCGGCAACCCGGTGGTCTACTACGGCGACGAACAGGGCTTCACCGGCCCCGGCGGGGACCAGGACGCCCGGCAGACCATGTTTGCCAGCAAGGTCCCGGACTACCTCGACGATGACCTGCTGGGCACAGACTCCACCCACGCGACCGACAACTTCAACCCCTCCCACCCGCTGTACCAGGAGATCAGCAAGCTCGCGGCACTGACCTCCGAACACCCTGCCCTGCGCAACGGCGCCCACCAGAACCGCTATGCCTCCGACGGACCCGGCATCTACGCCTTCTCCCGCACGGACGCGAAGGACCAGCGCGAATACGTGGTCTCGATCAACAACAGCACGCAGGCCCAGACGGCCGCGGTCCCCACGTTCGTGGGCAAGCGCACCTTCGCCCGGATCTACGGCGACGCGAGCGCCGAGGTCAAGACGGCTGCGGACGGCAAGCTGACGGTGACGGTTCCGCCGCTGTCCGCGGTTGTCTACGAGTCCGCGGGCCGGATCCCGCAGTCCAAGGCGGCCCCCGCCGTCGTGCTGCAGGAACCGGCAGCGGCGGCCCCGGACAACAGCCGCGTCCGGGTGGCCGCCGACGTCGACGGCAGCTCCTTCTACGAGGTCACCTTCCAGGCCCGCACGGCCGGCGGCGAGTGGGCCTCCATCGGCACCGATGACACGGCGCCGTACCAGGTCTTCCACGACGTCTCCGCCCTTCGCGCCGGCTCGGCGGTCGAGTACCGCGCAATCGTGCTGGACAACGGCGCGCACACCGCCGTAAGCCGGCCCCGCAGCGGCACCGTCCCGGCCCCGGCGCTCAGCATCGTCAACCCCAAGGAAGGCAGCAGCGTCCGCGGAAAGGTGGAGGTCGGCGCCGTCGCCAGCCCGGACAAGGCCGACTACGTGCTCCGGTTTGAACGCAGCATCAGCGGCGGTCCATGGTCGACGTTCGGCGAGGACAGCTCCTCCCCCGCGTACACCGCGGTGGACGACCTGGCCAAGCTGCAGGTGCCGGACGGCACCCAACTGCGCTACCGCGCCCTGATGACCGTGCCGGGCGCCGGCGAGGTCGCCAGCGGCATCCGCACCGTGGTCGCCGGGGACCTCCCGCAGCCCTCCTCAGTCACGGTGGCGGGCAACCTCGACTCGGAGCTGGGCTGCCCCGGAGACTGGCAGCCGGCCTGCCCCGCGGCCTTCCTCAAGCTGGACCCGGCGGACAAGGTCTGGCGGCTGACCGTTCCCGATCTGCCCGCCGGCAGCTACGAGTTCAAGGCCGCGATCAACGGCTCCTGGGACGAGAACTACGGCGCGGGCGGCGGGGCCAACGGCAGCAACATTGTGCTGAACCACCCCGGCGGCGCCGTGACCTTCCGCTACGACCACAGCACCCACCTGATCAGCGCCGTCTACGCCTCCCAGCAGCCGGCGGCGGTTGCGGTGGCCGGAGACCTCGACTCCGAGCTCGGCTGCCCGGGCGACTGGATGCCGGACTGCCCGCAGGCCCAGCTCACGCTGGACCCGGCGGACCTCGTCTGGAAGCTGACCATCCCTGACCTGCCGGCCGGCACCTACTCCTACAAGGCCGCCCTCAACCGGTCCTGGACCGAGAACTACGGTGCGGGCGGGGAACCGGGCGGCGCCAACATCTCCCTGGTGCACGGCGGCGGGCCGCTCACCGTCCGGTACGACCACTTCACCCACCGGATCAGCGCCGGCTAAGGCGCCGGCCCAGGCACGGGCTCAGTCACCAGCGCAGCGAAAGGCCGGCATGCACCACAGGGTGCATGCCGGCCTTTCGCTCTGTCGGAGACCAGGGCCCGGGGACCTTTGGCTCCTCCGGCCGGCCCTCAGCTGACGAGGCGGAGCTGCGGGACGGGCCGGGCGGAAGCGAGCCGGGTTGCCAGCTTCTGGGCCGCGGCGGCCGAGGGACGGGCCGCGGGATCCATCGCCGTCATGGCGGTCAGCAGGGACACCCAGCCGGCACCGAGGCTGGCCGGGATCTCCGGCGCCCGCAGGGTGCGGGCCACCAGCGACTCGACCGGGGTGCCGGGGTAGGCCTTGACGCCGGTGAGGCATTCGAGCAGCACCAGTCCCAGCGCGTAGATGTCCGTGGCAGGGTGGACGGGCTGTCCGGCCGCCTGCTCCGGGCTCATGTAATGCACGGTGCCCGACGAGTCGCCGGGCTCCGGGGCCGTCCCTGCCGGCGTGGCGATCCCGAAGTCGGCGATTCGTACCGAACACCTCCGGAGCGCGCTGAGCAGGATATTCGCGGGTTTGATGTCGCGGTGGACGAGTCCGCGCCCGTGCACGTGCCCGAGCCCGGACAGCGCGGCGGCGGCCCAGCCGGCCACCTCCTCCGGCGGGCAGGCGCCGCCACGGATCCGCTCGGCCAGGCTGCCGCCAAAGGCGAATTCCTCGACCAGGAACGGCCGGCCGGCCCACTGGTCGCCGCCGGGAACGGTTCCGGCGGCAATAAACCGGATGACGGCCGGGTGGTCCAGCGAGGCGAGGATCCCCGCCTCTGCATGGATCCGACTCGCGTCCTTCTCGCCCGGACCCTCGGCCACCTTGATGGCCACCGGCCGGTCGTTGGACAGGTCCGTGCCACGGAAAACGGTGGCGGTCGCCCCGCGGCCCAGGAGTTCATGGACCAGGAAGCGCCCTTCGGGGGCGTCCGGAAGGTGCAGGATCTTGGCGTCGAGGCCGGCCGCGGCGGGCACGGCGGCGGGAAGGTCCGCCACGGTCGCTAGGGCCGCAGTCACGAGAGTGCGAGCAGGGCGTTGGAGGTATGGACGATGCCGTCCAGCTGGAACCCGCAGGAGCAGCGCCATACGGGCGGAAGGTCGGCGGAGCCGTTGCCGGCGTCGAACGAGTAGACGGACATGGCGTCCAGCACCGGCGCCGTCCATTCCATCGGCGTACCGCAGTGGCTGGGCGCCGGACTTGCCGTATTCAGGGGCAGCGAGGGCGCCGCGGCGCCTGGCTCTGCGGGTGACCGGGGCGCAGCAAAGGGGGCCGCACCGGCTCCCGGGGTTCCGGTGATCGTCAACAACTCAGTCACGACTCCTCCACGCACACGATTATCTGACACAAGTAGTAAGCATACATATCACTAGTCGAACTAGCTAGTTAATATGCCGTGATACTTTGCCGCCCGGTGCGGGACGGGCTCAGTGGTGTCCCGGCTGCCCGTCGAGCGCCTCGGTCATGCGGCGCAGGAAACCGACGATGATGCGGCTTTCCTCTGCGCTCAGCTCTTCGGCCACGGCCAGCATCCGGCGGTGCATCTCGCCGAGGGTGGAGCGGACCTCGGAGTCGGTGGCGGCGGTGGGGACGATCACGAGGGAGCGCCGGTCCGTGGGGTGCGGCTCGCGGCGGACGTGCCCGCTTTCGACGAGCCGGTCAATCAGCGAGGTGGTGGACGCCGTCGTGATCCCCAAAGTGCGGCTGAGGTCTTTTGGCCCGACCCGCTCCCCCGTCGCCTGGGCACGCAACAGGTACCGCAAGGCCAGCAGGTCCGTCTCGCCCATGCCCATGGAGTCCCGGGTGGAACGGCGGGTGGCGACCTCGGCAGCCCGGTAGCTCCGCAGGGCGTGCAGCACGGCCGACGGGGGATCAAGCCGATCGTCCGGGCCGTACCAGTACCCTGAGTGCGAGGCGCTGTCCGAGTTCATTCCTCAATCCTAGCCTGACTTATTACTAGATGGACTTGGAATGATAGGGCCTGTCTCCATCAACAGGGAAGTTGCCTGAGGCCATTGACGAAGGTTCGCGTCAGGGCCATTATTTCCCCTAGACGACGCTGGGGCGCTGTGGCACAAGGAGCCGCGCCGTGGACAGGCAACCGTTTCTAAGTTCATTCGAGGGACGCGTGCGGGGCGTCAATCCCGCCGCAGCAACCCGACGCAGCAACCCGGCCAGACGGTGCCGGCCATGATGACAGCGGTGTTGCGCCTGGTCCTCCAGTTCCGGCTGTTGGTGTTGGCCGTGGCCGCGGGAATCCTCGCTTTTGGGCTGACGACACTCCCCGGCATGGCCGTGGACACGTTCCCCGAATTTGCGCCGCCGCAGGTCGAAATCCAGACCGAGGCCCTAGGGTTGTCCGCGGCGGAAGTCGAACAGCTGGTCACCTCGCCGATGGAGGCCGACCTGCTCAACGGCGTGGCCTGGGTGGAGGCAATCCGCTCCAAGTCGGTGCCCGGCCTGTCCTCGATCCAGATGGTTTTCAAGCCGGGCACAGACTTGTTCCGCGCGCGCCAGCTGGTTTCGGAGCGGCTGACCCAGGCGCGCGCCCTGCCGAACGTGTCGGCGGCGCCCGTCCTTATGCAGCCGCTCTCCTCGACCAGCCGGGTGATGATGATCCGGCTGACCTCCACCGACATGTCGGCCATCGACATGTCGGTACTCGCCCGCTGGACCATGAAACCCGGGCTGCTCGCCGTGCCCGGCGTCGCAAATGTTGCCATCTGGGGCCAACGTGACCAGCAGCTGCAGGTCCTGGTTGACCCGGCACAGCTGGCAGCCAAAGGCGTGACGCTGGACGAGGTCATCAAGACCACAGGCAACTCCGTCTGGGTCTCGCCCCTGAGCTACCTCGAGGCCTCCACCCCGGGCACGGGCGGCTTCTTCGAAACGGGGCACCAGCGGATCGGCGTCCAGCATGTCCTGCCCATCGCGTCCCCGCAGGACCTGGGCCGGATTCCCATTGAGGGAGCCAACGGCAGCCTCACGCTCAAGGACGTTGCCACGGTCGCAACGGACCACCAGCCCCTGATTGGCGATGCCCTCCTGGGCAAGGACGCCGAGCTGCTGCTGGTCATCGAGAAGTTCCCGGAGACCAACACGGCGGCCGTGACGAAGGGCGTGGATGAGGCCCTCAAGGCGCTCCAGCCCGGCTTGCCGGGCGTCAAGATCGACACCACCGTCTACCGGCAGGCGGACTTCGTCCAGGAGGAAATCGGCAGCCTGGGCATCGCGTTGCTGATCACGCTGGTGCTGATCGTGGCCATGTTCGGTGCGTTCTTCCGCTCGTGGCGCGCCGCCGTCATCAGCCTGGTCACCATACCGGTCGCGCTGTCCGCGGCCGCGCTGCTGCTGTACGCGCGCGGCACCGGGATGAACACGATGGTCCTGGCCGGGATGGTCCTGGCGCTGGCCGTCATCGTCGGTGACGTGGCCGAGGATCTCAACGGCCTCGCTGGGCTGAGGGTCAAAGACCCGGGAGGCAACGAGCGGGACAAGGAGTGGAGGGTGGCCTTCATTCCGGAGGCTATGCGCTCGGTCCGGACACCGTTGCTCTACTCGCTGTTGATCATGGCGCTGGGCGTCATGCCGGCGTTCTTCGTGGCAGGCGAGAACGGGGCGCTGTTCGGCCCGCTTGTCCTGAACTATCTGTTGGCCCTCGTGATCGCCACAGTCGTGGCGCTCACGGTTACGACTGCGCTGGCGTACTACCTGTCGGCAGGTTCCGCCCCGCGCCGCGACCACGCCGCCCTGGCTCGGCTTGAGGGCGGATACGGCAGGCTCGTATCCCGGGTGACCACAAAGGCCCGGTGGGTCTTCGCGGCCTCCGCCGTGGTGGCGCTGGCCGGACTTGCCCTGGCCCCGCAGCTGGCCGGGTCCCGCCCCGTGGTGCCCGTCCTGGCCGACAGGACCCTAGTGGTGCACTGGAGCGCGGCGGCCGGCACCTCGGACCAGGAAATGAGCCGGATTACCGAAGCGGCCGCCGTCGAGCTGCGCGCCCTGCCGGGGGTCGCGAACGTGGGCGGACATGTGGGCCGCGCGGTCACCTCGGACCAGGTCGGTGACGTCAGCTCGGGTGAGCTGTGGATCACCGTGGATCCGGACGCGTCCTACGGCGACACTGCGGCCGCCATCGGGCAGGTCGTCGCCGGGTACCCCGGCCTGACCAGCAAAGTTTCGACCTATCCGCAGGAGCGCATCGACCAGATCCGCGAGGCCGGCGACAGCGGCTTCGGGGTGCGGGTCTTCGGCCTCGACACGGCGGTCCTCCGGAAGAAGGCTGCAGAGGTGCAGCAGATCCTGGAGCACACCGCCGGCGTCGTGAATCCCCACATCGACGCCCCCGTGGAACAGCCGATCGCGGAGGTCAAGGTGGACCTCGCGGCTGCGCAGAAGGCCAGCATTGTGCCCGGTGACGTTCGACGCGCGGCAGCGGCCCTGCTGCAGGGCATCGAAGTTGGAAACCTCTACGAGCAGCAGAAGGTCTTTTCGGTGATCGTGAAGGGGGCGCCGTCAACGCGGAACAGCCTCGACAGCGTCCGCGATCTGATCATCGACACCCCCAACGGCGGGCATGTCCGCCTTGGCGACGTGGCCCAGGTAACGATGGTGGGAAACGAAGCCGCGATCCTGCACGAAGACACCTCACGGCGCATCGACGTGAAGGCCGAGATCCAGGGCCGTTCCGTCGCCGACGTGCAGCAGGACATCAACACCAGACTGCAGCAGATGCAGTTCCCGCTCGCCTACCACGCCGAGGTCCTGACCCGGTACGCACAGTTGCAGGGCAACTACCAGTGGCTGTGGATCCTGGCCGCCATTGCGGCGGCCGGCGTGCTGGTGCTGCTGCAGACGGCGGCCGGCGGCTGGAAGCTCGCCGGCATGATCTTCCTGGGCCTGATCCTGTCCCTGTCCGGTGGAGTGCTGGCTGCCCAGGCCTCAGGCTCGGTCAATTCGCTGGTCTCGCTCGTCGCCTTCGCAGCCGTCCTGGGGATCGCCGCCCGCGGCGCCCTCCTGCTGCTGGAAGCGGTCCGGGTCCTCCGGGCCAAGGACAACGCCGCCCCGTGGCCCGACCTGGTGCTCCGGGGCGCGCGGGAACGGATGGGACCCACCCTCATGACCACCTTGATGGCCGCGGTAACGCTGCTGCCGCTGGTCCTGATGGGCGGCGTCGTCGGGACGGAGATCATCCTGCCACTCGCCGTGATCATCTGGGGCGGGCTGCTGACGACGACCCTCTTCATGCTGTTCGTTATGCCCGCTGTGCTTCTTCGGTTCCAGCCGATGGAAGCGCTAAGCCCCCGGACCGGCAGGGGCCCCCTGGACCGGCCCGGAAGTCAGGATGTGCCATGAACCCGACTGCTTCGCGCCGGGGCCGAAAGTCCGCCGCCCTGGCCTTTGCCGCAGTCCTGGCGCTGGCTGCCGCAGGCTGCGCCAAGATCGAGGAGGCCGCACCGTCCAACGGCGACCCTGCCGTCCTCGCGGCGGTTCCGGGCACCGACCTGCACCGCATCACCCTGACCGAGCGCGCCGTCGAGCGCGTCGGCCTCAAGACGGATGTGACGGCCGTGGATCCGCAGACGCAGAAGCTGAGCGTCTCCTACTGGGCCATCCTGTACGACAGCACCGGCAAGACCTGGGTCTACACCAATCCCGAGCCCCGCGTCTACGTGCGCCAGGGGGTCACCGTCGAGCGGGTCAACGGCGCCGTCGCGCTGCTGAGCGAGGGGCCCGCGGCCGGCACCGTGGTGGTCACCACGGGAGCCGAGGAGCTGTACGGCGCCGAATTCGATACGGCGCACTGACATGCGCTGGCTCATCGGCATCAGCCTGCGGTTCAGGACCATCGTCGTGGCCATCGCGTGCGCGGTGATGCTGCTCGGCTCACTGCAGCTGGGCTCCGCCTCCGTGGACGTCTTCCCCGAATTCGCGCCGCCCCGGGTGGAAATCCAGACCGCGTGCCTGGGGCTGACCGCGGAGGAAGTCGAGCAGCTGGTGAGCGTCCCGATCGAGGCAGCGGTGGGCGGCATGCCGGGCCTGGACGAGGTGCGGTCCAAGTCCGTGCCGCAGTTGTCCTCGATCGTGCTGATCTTCCATCAGGGTACGGAGCTGCTCAACGCGCGCCAGTTGGTGTCGGAGCGGATGGCGGCCGTGACGGCGGCCCTGCCCACCTGGGCAGCCCCGCCGGTGATGCTGCAACCGCTGTCCGCCACCAGCCGGGTTATGAAGATCGGGATGACGTCTGCGGACCGGTCCCTGATCGAGATGTCCATGCTGTCCTACTGGACCATCCGGGCGCGGCTGCTCCGCGTCCCGGGCGTAGCCAATGTGGCCATCTGGGGCGAACGCCTGCAGATGCTGCAGGTCCAGGTGGAACCGGACAAACTCAAGGCCCAGAATGTGTCACTGAACCAGGTCATGGAAGTCACCGCCGGCGCCCTCGACGCCGGGCTGCTGAAGTACTCCCCGGGACGGTTCATCGGCACGGGCGGCTTCATCGACAGCCCGACCCAGAGAATGGGGGTCCGGCATGTCCAGCCCATCCAGACGCCGGCCGACCTGGCCCAGGTCACCATCCGGGAGAAAGACGGTGTGGCGCTGCATCTGGGCGACGTCGCCCAGGTGGTGGAGGACCACCAGCCGCTGATTGGGGATGCCGTCATCAACAACGGGCACGGGCTCATGCTGATCGTCGAGAAACTGCCGTGGGGCAACACCCTGGACGTGACCAAAGGCGTGGAAGAAGCCCTGAAAGAGCTCCAGCCGGGGTTGAGCGGGATCAGCTTCGACACCACCATCTTCCGCCCGGCGAGCTTCGTCGAGGAGTCCATCTCCAACCTCAGCACCGCCCTGCTGCTGGGCTGCCTGCTCGTCGTCCTGATCCTCGGCGCCTTCCTCTTCCAATGGCGCACGGCCCTGATCAGCCTGATCGCGATTCCGCTCTCGCTGCTCACGGCGGCCCTGGTGCTCTATTTCACGGCCAGTTCCATCAACACCATGGTCCTGGCCGGCCTGGTCATCGCCGTCGGCGTGGTGGTGGACGACGCGATCATCGACGTCGAAAACATCATGAGACGGCTGCGGCAGCACCGTGCCCGGGGCAGCGACGAACCGGCGGCCTCCGTGGTCCTGGAGGCCTCCCTCGAGATGCGAAGTCCGATCGTGTACGCGACCCTGATCATTGTGGTCGCCGCCGTGCCGATCTTCTTCCTGGACGGACTGACCGGCGTCTTCTTCCGGCCGCTGGCTATCACCTACACCCTGGCGGTCCTTGCCTCCATGCTGGTCGCCCTGACCGTGACGCCGGCCCTGGCCCTGATCCTGCTGGGCAACGCAAAATTGGAGAAGCGGGACCCGCCGCTGGTGCGGGTGCTCAAGCGCGGCTACCACGCCGTGCTGTCCCGGATCATGAACCGTCCCCGTTTCGGCTACGCGGGCTTCGCGGCCCTCGCCGTCGTGGGCCTGGCGATCACCCCGCTGATGGGGTCGTCGCTGTTTCCGACGTTCAAGGAACGGGACTTCCTGATGCACTGGATCTCGCAGCCGGGAACCTCGGCGGAGGAGGAGTACCGGATCTCGCAGCGCGGCTGTGCAGAGTTCCTCAAGGTGCCGGGCGTGCTGAACTGCGGCACCCATATTGGGCAGGCGTTCGCTGCCGACGAGATTGTGGGGGTCAACGCCGGCGAGCACTGGATCAGCATCGACCGCCACGCGAATTATGACGAGACCCTGGCCGCCGTCCAGGAAGTGGTGGACGGCTACCCGGGACTTCACCGCGACGTCCAGACCTATCTGAAGGAGCGGATCGAGGAGGTCCTGACCGGGGCCAGCGAACCCGTGCTGGTCCGCGTATTCGGTGACGACCTGAACGTGCTGCGGGAACAGGCCCAGCGGGTCAAGAAGATCCTGGATGACATTCCGGGCACCGACGACGCCCATGTGTCGCTCGAGGTCGAGGTGCCGCAGATTGCGGTCACGGTGGACCTGGCCGCAGCGCAGAAGTACGGGCTCAAGCCCGGGGACGTACGGCGGGCGGCGGCGACACTGGTGGCCGGCGAAGAGGTCGGCGACGTCTTCCGGGACGGGCGGGCCTACGACGTCCAGGTCTGGAGCACCCCGGCGACCCGCGCCAGCGTGACCAGCATCGAGGATCTGCCGATCGACACCCCCAGCGGGCAGCGCGTCCGGCTGGCCGACGTCGCCGCCGTCAAACTGCAGGCGACGCCGAACCAGATCGACCGCACCAACGGGTCCCGCCGGGTGGAAGTGGGATCATTCCTGGACAAGGGCGCAGACATGGGGGTGGTGGTCGGCCAGGTGCAGGACCGGCTGGCCGCCCTCCAACTGCCGGCTGGCTACAGCGTCCAGCTGCTGGGTGAGTTCACCGAGCGCGAGGCCGCGACGAACCGCCTCATGATCTTTGCGGTGGCGGCCCTCGCCCTGATCCTGCTGCTCCTGCAGACCTCGTTCCGCAGCTGGCGGCTGGCATTTCTTTCGCTGTTGACGCTGCCATTTGCCCTGGTCGGCGGCGTGATGGCCGCATACATCTCCGGCGGGGTCCTGTCCCTGGGCTCGGTGGTCGGGTTCCTCACGGTCATGGGGATCGCGGCTCGCAACGGCATCTTGCTCATCAACCACTGCCAGCACCTGGAAAAGCACGAGGGACAGGCGTTCGGCCGTGCCCTGGTGCTGCGCGGGGCCGGGGAACGGCTCTCGCCGATCCTCATGACCACGCTCGCCACCGGGCTGGCCCTGGTGCCACTGGTGGTCATGGGCGCTGTCCCGGGCCATGAAATCGAACACCCCATGGCCGTCGTCATCCTGGGCGGCCTGGTCACGTCAACGCTGCTCAACCTGTTTATTGTGCCGTCGCTCTATCTGCGTTTCGCCAGATCGAAGAAGGAGCGCCTGGCCGCCACGCCCGGGGTTGCCGGCTAACACCCGACGCTCCTGGCGATCACCACCAAGAAGAGGACAGACCGATGTTTCGTATTCAACGTGCCGCATTCACTTGCCTCATCGCCCTCCCGCTGTCGTTCCTTGCCGCGGGCCCCGCCGCGGCCGGCACGGCGGACTGCGGCCCCGGATCGCTGCCTGAGTTCAACGCCGCGGACTTCCCCGGGCACCCCTCGATCGACAACAAATGGCTTCCGATGGAACCGGGAACACGGTCGGAATTCTCCGGCACCGTCACGGACCTCAGCTCGGGGACCCCGGAAACCCACGAGCACCGGGTGGTGTCCATCGTGACCGGACTGACCAAGAAGATCGACGGCGTTTGGACCGTGGTCCTGTGGGACCGGGACTACTCCGACGGGATCCTGGCGGAGTCGGAACTGGCTTTCTTCGCCCAGTCCAAGCACGGTGACGTATGGCTCCTCGGTGAATACCCGGAGGAGTTCGACGCCGGCCGGTTCTCCGGCGCCCCCAACACCTTCATCTCGGGCCTGGACGGTGCGCACGGAGGCTTCGCCATGCAGGCGCACCCCAGGGAAGGAACGGACGCCTACACCCAGGCCTCGGCCCCCTCGATCGATTTCCTCGACTGCGCCCGAGTGGTGGACCGCAACGGATCCACGCTGAAGATCGACGAGTTCAACCCGCTGGACGGCGCGGCCGTCGGCCACCAGCAGAAGTATTACCGCGCCGGCGTCGGAAGCTACAAGGTCACCGCGTCCGGCGGGGACAGCCAGGAAGTCCTCAACCTGGACAGGACGGTCACGCTGGATGCCAAGGCGCTGGCCAGCGCCAACGACCGGGCGAAGGCGCAGGACCGCCACGGCTACAAGGTCAGCCCCGACATCTACGGCCAGACCCCCAGGGCCGTCGAACGGTAGCGCCCGGCGACTGGCCGCGGGCCGCAAAACCCCGTGACGCACAAAAACCCCCGGCTTCCTGTCACCAGGAATCCGGGGGTTTTTCCACTCTTCGCTAAAAGAGTGGGCCCTGTGGGGATCGAACCCACGACCCACGGATTAAAAGTCCGATGCTCTACCAACTGAGCTAAAGGCCCCCGCCGACAGCCTCAACCGGCGGAAAATCCGCCGTTGACAGGCACGTCGGCCCAGTCCATTTCTGGACGTTAACACTGTACCCCAGACACAGGCGGCCTTTGACACCCGGGCCGACACGCCGTCGTCGGAGGCTGCGGCGCCTTCGTCCAGCGGCCGAACACCATGCTCGATTCCCGGAATGCACAGGAGTAGCGTGGGGGCATGAGCGAGCAAGCAGGAGCCAGCAGCCCCGGTCCGCACCGTCACCACAAGCCCAAGCCCTTCGCGCCGATCGATTTTGAACCGTTCGCCGGCGGGGCGGACCCGGCGCGGGTCTCCGAGGCAGCCCATCTCGCTGCACAGGCGCTCGTGCGGCGCGGTCGGGACAGCGACGACCCCAAGGTCACCAAACGGCTGGTCAAACTTGCCGACGAACAGGGTCTGGACGCCATCGCCGAAATGTGGGCGGAGAGCCCGGCGCGGTCCCTGCCCGGCGCCCTCTGGCGGCTCTACGCCCTCCGCGCGGCGACGATCCGGGACCCGGAACGGATCTCCGTCTACTTCAAGGCGGGCAAGGACACCGCACAGGTATCCCACGTGGTGGCGGGCGCGGCCGAGCCTCCCGGCGCCGAGGAAATGAAGTCGATGGCGGACGCCATCCTCTCCGGCGCCTTCGACGGCGAGTTCGACGTCGCGCTGGAGCGGTCCGCGGCGTTCTGCCGGGTGGTGGCGCTGGGCCAGGCCACCCTTGCCGACGGCGCGGAGCACAGCAACGAGAACCATGCGAGCAAGCTCACGCGCAATTCCCACCTGCTGGTCAAGACCGCCGAGGACCTCGAACACGCGGCCAACGCCTGGCGGCTGGGCGAGCTGGACTGACTCCAAAGCCGGCCGGCGGCCCGCAAATCAGGCCTTTTAGCCCTGCCCGGAGGCACTGTCAATACGCATGCCGGGCCCGTGCTGTCAATGTTGACTTGGGCCTGCCGACGTAGAAAACTGAAGGCGGTGTCGAACCGCGAAACCCCCGGGCTTCAACAATTAGCCGCCTAGAGCGGCCTACCGCCGAGAGGCGTATCCGGTTCGGCACCATTTTCATGCCCTGCCGGGCGGACGGTTTCCAGCCGTTAATTCCCGGGCGGTAAAGTAATCCCCATGCGCGGGTCATCGTCACGTTCCAGGGCCGGCAGACAACGCCCGTGTACGCCTCGTCCGGAGACCGGTAACCCCACGTGAAGCTGCGCCTTTTCCCCCAGGAGCCCGCAGGGCTGAACCTGCTGTCCCAGATGGCCCACCAGATCGCCCTCGCCACGGGGACCCTTTCGGAGATCCTCGGCGCGCCCGCCAGCGAGCATTCGCGGCTCGTGGAGGACATGCACGACCACGAAGCCAAGTCCGCGGAACTGCATTTTGCCCTCCTGACCCACATGCGGACCAGCTTCCTGAACCCGCTCCCCCGCGAGGACATGTACGCGCTCTCCCGCTACCTCAACGAGGCAATGGAGAAGCTCGACGCCGCCGCCGACCTCGTCTTCCTCTACAAACTGGAACGGCTGCCCAAACGCGCGGCGGACCAGCTGGAAATCATCAGCCGGCAGGCCGAACTCACGGTCGACGCCATGCGCCAGCTGAACAACCTGGATGACCTCGAGGATTACTGGATCGAGGTCCTGCGGCTCACCAAGCGCGCCGAGCGCACCCACCGGGTCTGGGTGGCGGACATGCTCAAGGACATGAAGTCGGCCCAGTACGCCCGCAACCGCGACATCGCGGACCAGCTCGTGGAAGTCACCAAGGACATGCGGCGGATCGCCACGCAGGTGGGCAGCATCATCGTCAAGGAATCCTGAGGTGTCCCTGGCCCTCTTTGCCCTGGTGGTCCTCTTCGCCGCGGCCTTCGCCTTCCTCAACGGCTTCCGGGACGCTTCGTCCTCCGTTGCCCTCGCGGTCCGGACCAGGGCCCTGACCCCCACCGTCGCGGTGCTGCTGGCCGGGATGTTCAACTTCATCGGCGCCGCCCTCAGCGCGGCGATGGCGCTGACGGTCAGCCGGACCTGGGTGGCCCTCCCGGCCGGGGCCAACGGGCTGACCATCCTGATTGCCGGGCTGCTCAGCGCCGTGCTGTGGGGCGTCTACACCTGGTGGCGCGGCATTCCCTCCTCCTCCACGCACGCCCTGGTGGGCGGCCTGGCCGGCGCCGGCGTCGCCAGCGTGGCCGTGGGCGGGAACTCCGTGGCCGGCGCGGACCAGTCGCTGCTGTTCCAGGTGGTGCTGCCCCTGCTGATCTCCCCCCTCATCGCCTTCGTGGGCGCCTACCTGCTGGTCTGGCCCGCCACCTGGGCGGCCCGGTACACCCCGCCGAATGTGGTGAACAGCCGGTCCCGTCGGGCGCAGGCCATCGCCGCGGGCGCCGTGGCCTTTGGGCACGGCCTGCAGGACGGCCAGCGCACCAGCGCCGTGCTCATCCTGGCGATGCTGGCCGCCGGACTGCCCGACGGCGGCTCCACACCCGCGTGGGTGGCGCTCCTGACCGCCGCCATGCTGACGGCGGGCACGCTCGCGGGCGGCTGGCGGATCTCCTACACGATCGGCTACCGGCTGGTGCGGATCGATCCGCTGCGCGGGTTCGTAGCCCAGCTCTACAGCAGCGTCATCCTGCTGGTGGGCGCCATCGGACTGCATTGGCCGGTTTCCACCACCCACACCGTGACCTCGGCCGTGCTGGGGGCGGGCACGAACCAGGGTTATGCGGGGACGAACCGGCGGCTGGTGGTCCGGGTGCTAGCCTTCTGGGCCCTGACGCCGCTGGTGACGGCGGCGGCGGCGTTCGTGCTGGAACTCGCCCTGTCCCCGCTCACCGGGTTCTAGCACCCGCCGGCTGCTCCGTAGGCGCCCTTTTGAGGGCCCAAAACGGCACTTGTGGAGCACTCGATGGGTGGGCGGGGCCTATCCGAAGCGGCCGGAGACGTAGTCCTCGGTGGCCTTCACGGTGGGGTTGCTGAAGATGGTGTGGGTGTCACCATATTCGATCAGCTTCCCGGGCTTGCCCGTGCCCGCGATGTTGAAGAACGCCGTCTTGTCCGAGACGCGGGCGGCCTGCTGCATGTTGTGAGTCACGATCACCACGGTGTATTCGTCCTTGAGCTCGTTGATGAGGTCCTCAATGGCGAGCGTGGAGATCGGGTCCAGGGCCGAGCAGGGCTCGTCCATCAGGATCACCTGCGGCTCCACGGCGATGGCGCGGGCGATGCAGAGGCGCTGCTGCTGGCCGCCGGAGAGTCCGGACCCGGGCTTGGCCAGGCGGTCCTTGACCTCGTTCCAGAGGTTGGCGCCGCGCAGGGAGCGCTCCACGAGGGAGTCGGCCTCGCCCTTGGAGATCTTCTGGTTGTTCAGCTTCACGCCGGCCAACACATTGTCCCGGATGGACATGGTGGGGAACGGGTTGGGCCGCTGGAAGACCATGCCGATCTGCGAACGGACCGTCACCGGGTCCACGCCGGGGCCGTAGAGGTTGTCGCCGTCGAGCAGCACCTCGCCTTCCACCCGGGCGCCCGGGATGACTTCGTGCATCCGGTTCAGGGTGCGCAGGAAGGTGGACTTGCCGCAGCCGGAGGGGCCGATGAAAGCGGTGACCGACTTGGCGTCGATGCTGATGTTGACGTCCTCGACGGCCAGGAATTTGCTGTAGTAGACGTTCAGGTCTTTGACGTCGATGCGCTTAGACATGCTGTTCCTTCACTTGTGGAGGTAGGGACCGGGTGCCGGCGGGTGGCCTAGCGGCCGGCCTTCGGGGCGAAGATGCGGGCCACCAGGCGGGCAGCCAGGTTGAGCAGCATCACGAGGATGATGAGGACCAGGGCCGCGCCCCAGGCGCGCTGGTCGGAGGGACCCGGGTTGGACGGCGAGGTCGGGTTGAGGATCTGCGTGTAGATGAAGGTGGGCAGCGAGGCCATCCAGCCGCCGAACACGTTGTTGTTGATGGACGTGGCGAAGCCGGCGGTGACCAGGATCGGGGCGGTCTCGCCGATCACACGGGCGATCGCGAGGGTGACGCCGGAGGCGATGCCGGAAATCGCCGTCGGGATGACCACTTTGAGGATGGTCCGCCACTTGCGCACGCCGAGGGCGTACGCGGCCTCGCGGAGTTCGTTCGGGACGATTTTGAGCATTTCCTCGCTGGAGCGGACCACCACCGGGATCATCAGCACCGAGAGCGCGACGGCGGCAACCGCGCCGGTCTTGGTGCCGGGGCCGACGACGGCGAAGAAGAACGCCGCGGCGAACAGGCCGGCCACGATCGAGGGGATGCCGGTCATCACGTCGACGAAAAACGTGATGGCACGGGCCAGCGCACGGTCCTCGCCGTACTCGACCAGGTAGATCGCGGTGAGCAGGCCCACCGGGACGGAGATGACGGTGGCGAGCAGGGTGATCTGCACGGTGCCCAGCAGCGCATGGTAGATGCCGCCCATCACGGGCGCGCCTTCATCGACGCTCTTGTTGTCGAACGAACCCGTGACGCCGTTCATCGAAGTGCCCAGGAAGCCGGGGTCCAGCAGGCCCGGGAGGCCCTTGACGAGCACCGTCCAGATCACCGAGATCAGGGGCAGCAGGGCAATCAGGAAGGCGCCCACCACGAGGCAGGTGGCCATCCTGTCCTTGGCCTTGCGGGAGCCTTCCACGACGGCGCTCCAGCCGACCAGGCCGACGGCAAAGAGCAGGGCAGAAACGATGCCCCAGCCGAAGGCGTTGAAGCCGACCAGGGCCAGGATGGCCGCGCCGAGGACGAGCGCGAGGCCCAGGACGATGTACGGCGCTGCCTTGGGCAGCTGGCCTTTGGTCAGGGCCGAGCGTTTGCGGACCGGGGTCATGGTGGAGGTCATTTAGTTGGCTCCCGAGAATTCTTTGTGCCGGGTGATGATCCACCGGGCGATCATGTTCACGCCGAGGGTGATGACGAACAACACCAGGCCGGCGGCGATCAGCGTGCTGACCTTGAGGCCGCCGGCTTCGGGGAAGTTCAGCGCAATTTCGGCGGCGATGGTCTGGTTGCCGGACTGGATCAGGCTTGCCGTGAGGGCGCCGGAGGACAGTACGAGCGCGACGGCCATGGTTTCGCCGAGGGCGCGGCCCAGGCCCAGCATCACGGCGCTGACGATTCCCGGGCGGCCGAACGGCAGCACGGCCATCCGAATCATCTCCCAGCGGGTGGCGCCGAGGGCAAGCGCGGCCTCCTCATGCAGCTTGGGGGTCTGCAGGAAGATTTCGCGTGAGAGCGAGGTGATGATCGGCAGGACCATGACCGCCAGCACAATGCCCGCGGTGAGGATGGTCTTGCCGGTGGCCGAGGCGGGCCCCTGGAAGATGGGCAGCCAACCCATGTTGTTGGCCAGCCAGTTGTACGCCGGTGAGATTTCCCTGGCCAGGAACGCGGCACCCCAGGCGCCGTAGACCACGGACGGGATGGCGGCCAGCAGGTCGATCACGTAGCCAAGGCCGGACGCCAGCCCGCGGGGGGCGAAGTGCGAGATGAAGAGTGCGACGCCGATCGCGACCGGGGTCGCGATCACGAGGGCAATCACCGCGGCGATCAGGGTGCCGACGACGATCGGCCAGATGTAGGCGAAGAAGCCTGCGCCGCCCTGAATCTTGTCCGGGGAGGCCACGAGGGCGGGGATTGCCTGGATGACGAGGAAGAGTGCCACGCCGAAGAGGACGGCAAGGATCAGGCACCCTGCGGCCAAGGTGGCTGCGGAAAAGACTTTGTCTCCGGCGCGGCCTGCGCCCCGGGACGTGGTCAGGGAGGTGGTGGTCACTTCACGATCCTTCAGCTTCGATCTGCACCGGCGGCTGCACGGATCGCTCCGGGCCGACGGCGGTAAATCTTTGGGTACTTCGGACAAACGCCTAGGTTCCCTGCCCCGGGCGGACGGTCAGTGACCGTCGTTTCGGAACAGGGAACCTGGGTCAGGCTGGTGTTTCCACTATGCCTTGCGGCGCAAGAGAACCCTAGGACTTGGCCTTGATGGATTCGATGGACTTGAGCGCCTTGTCCTGCAGGGTCTTGGACAGCGGCGCGGACTTGGCGGCGTCGGCGGCAGCCTTCTGGCCGGCGTCGGAGACTACGTAGCTTTCGAAGCCCTTGACCAGGTCTGCGGTTGCCTTGGTGTCGTAGGTGGCGCACACGACGTGGAAGGAGACCAGCACGATCGGGTAGGCACCTTCGATCGTGGTCTTGCGGTCCAGCTTGATGGAGAGGTCGTTGGCGTTGCGGCCCTCGACCGGCTTGCCGGCGTCGACAGCCTTGGCAGCGGCGTCGGCGGAGATCTTGGTGAACGAACCGCCGACCTTGATCTGGGCGATGCCCAGCTTGCCACTGACAGCGGAGTCATCGGCGTAGGTGACGGCGCCGGGGGTGTCGGTGACCGTCTTGACGACGCCGGAGGTGCCCTTGGCGTTCTCGCCCTTCAGGGACGCGGGCCAGATGCCGGAGGACTTGTCGGTCCAGACGTCGGACGCGGCAGCGGCCAGGTAGTCCGTGAAGTTCTGCGTGGTGCCGGAGTCATCCGAACGGTTCACCGGGGTGACCTTGAGGTCCGGCAGCTTGGCGTCGGGGTTGAGCGCGGCGATGGCCGGGTCGTTCCACTTGGCGATTCCGCCGCGGAAGATCTTGGCGACGGTGGGAGCGTCAAGCTTGAGCTCCTTGAGGTCGGGCAGGTTGAAGGCCACTGCGATCGGGGAGATGTAGACCGGGATGTTCAGCGCGCCGTCGGGGCCGCACTTGGCCTGCGCGGCGGTCATCTCCTCGTCCTTCAGGTAGGCGTCGGAGCCGGCAAACTGGGCCGAGCCGTCAATGATGGCCTTGCGGCCGGCGCCGGAGCCGTCCGGGGAGTACTGCACGTTGGCACCCTGGTTGGCGGAGGCGAAGTTGGTCTTCCACACGTCCATGGCCGCACCCTGGGCGGACGAACCGATGCCGGTCAGCGTGCCGGTGACCTTGACGGCCGCGGCGGACGGCGTGGCCGACTGAGCGGTGTTGGTGGCGTTGTCGGAGCCGCAAGCGGTGAGCGCGAGAGCGCCGGCTGCGATGACAGCGATGGCCGAGTTGCGGCCGAAGCGTGATGCCTTCACTAGATGTACCCCTTCCAGGGTTATTCAGATGCGTGCCGGACCGGAGACGTCCGAACAAAAAGACGGTGGATACGGTTTGTACCTTTACCGAAGCTAAGTGCCCTAAGTGACGAGAATTGCGGTCCAAAGTGAACGGCAGGTTAACGGATCCCGGCTATTCGCTGACATCTGACGGGTTGAGGTTGCGTTGTGTGCGTCACAGTCGTAGGGGCTGCGGCCTGCGCCTCGGGCACCGCGGACTGCAAATAGACTGGTAGGCATGGCCCCCGCTACCGGACTCACTGCAAGCGCACGATTCCTGCGCGGGCGGGTCCGCACCGGGTTTGTCCGGAGCCGCAAATCGCTCCTGCCGGCGATCCAGATGACGGCCTGCGCGGTCGGGGCGTACGCCTTCGCCGAGTACGTCCTGGGCCACACCGGGCCGCTGTTCGCCGCCACCTCCTCCCTGATCGCCCTGGGCTTCTCCCGAGATCCCCGGCTGCGAAGGGTCGTGGAGGTGGGCCTGGGCTGCACCATCGGCATCGTAGTGGGCGACCTGCTGTTGCACTGGCTGGGCGCGGGGATCTGGCAGGCCGCCGTCGTGCTCCTTTTTTCGATTCTATTGGCCCGCTTCCTGGACAGCGGAACTATTTTCACCACACAGCTCGGCCTGCAGTCCCTGCTGGTGGTGCTGCTGCCGGCGCCGGCGGGAGGTCCGTTCACCCGGAGCATCGACGCGGTGGTCGGGGGCGTGTTCGCGCTGCTGGTGACCTTCCTGATTCCCAAGGATCCGCGCCGGGAACCCCGCAACGACGTCAAGAAACTGCTGCACGAACTGGCCGAGGTGCTGCGCGAGTGCGCCTCGGCCCTGACCCACAGCGACTCCACCCAGGCCTGGCATGCGCTGATCCGCGGCCGCAACTGCCAGCCCCTGGTCGATGCGATGCGCCAGACGCTCCGCGCGTCCGGCGAGGTCGCCACCCTCGCCCCCGCCTACCGACGGCACCGGGAGGAGCTGGACCGGCTGGCACAGTCGGTGGACTTCATCGACCTCGCGCTGCGCAACAGCCGCGTCTTCGCGCGCCGGCTGACCAGCGCCATCAACCACGCCGCCCTCTCGGACGAGGCGACCGAGAACATCGCCGAGGTCCTGCAGGAGACCGCGGCCGCGATCGACGAACTGGGGCTGGGCCTGGCGGAGGTGCAGGACGGCGCCCGGCGCGCCCATCTGCGCACCGCCCGGGTGGAACTGAGCGAGACGGCCGGCCGGCTGCACCCGCGGCTGCTGGACGTGCAGCGGCTTGAGGGCGAAACCGTGGTGATGCTTTTCCGCCCGCTCATGGTGGACCTGCTCGAGGCCGCGGGCATGGATCCGGACGAGGCCCGGGACGTCCTGCCCGCCCTCTAGGACCGGGCCACCGGGCCGGCTTCCCGGACGCGCGGGCGCGGGCACGGCTGAGCTACCCGGCCGCGCGGGCGCGGGCACGGCTGAGCTACCCGGCCGCGCTAAATGCAGGAGTGGTCGTAGTCGAACCCGCCGGAAACATATTGGGTGAGCGTGACCTTTCCGCCGCCGGTAAGGGCGGCGTCCGCGCAGTTGCGCTTGGCGTCGGCGAGGGACCGGGCGCCGGCGAGCCAGCTCGGCAGTGTGTAGAGGTTGCTGGCGGACGGCACCGCACCGACGATTTGGTCCCACTGACTGCGGGTCGAGTAGAGGCCCGCGCGGGCGCCGATGCTGGCGAAGTAGGCTGCCATGCCCTCGAGGTCCGCACGGTTCGCCAGGGTCTCGCTTGACCAGCTGTTGCCGGTCTCCACATCGAGCCACCAGAGGTACGACGCCGGGTTGCTCACACCGCGGATGGTGGCGTCGTCGTATGCCTTCGCGTAACCGTACATATAGGAGCAGGCAGCTCCGTAGGAGCCCGCGCTGCATTCCCCGTAAGGATTCGCCACGGGGGTCCCGCCGTAGGTGTTGCTGGCAGGCCACCACGACCCGGACGCCCCGGGATTCGCGGTGTTGACGTACAGCGCGACCAACGGCTGGCCGGTTCCTCCCTTCGAGGTGCCGGCCCAGGTCAGCTCTGTGCCGAGGCAGGGGTTTGTGGTGTTGGCCAGGCCATTGTTGACGCCGACGATGCCGAAGGTCTGGCCTTTTGGCAGGGCTTTGCCGCACTGCGGCCATGACACGTCGTTGCCGGGTCCGGGTGCCGTGGCTGCCTGGGCGGGAACGGCGGCAACGGTCAGCAGGGCGACGGCGGCCGCGGCCAGGGCCACCCGGAAACGCCTTGGGAAAACAGCTGGGGTACGAGCAGACATCGTCGGCCTTCCGCTTTGGGCCTTACAGGGGCAGGACCCCAGCATGGGCGGACGAGGCGTGCGCGGTCAAGGCTCTCCCGCGGCCGAGGCCGCCCACGCTGTAGCCGGCCTCCGGCAGGATTGTCAGCGCCCCCGGTTAGGGTTGAGCAATGGCAACCAAGACAACCCGCGCCGCCAAGGCGACGGGCTATAAGTGCGCGGAATGCGGCTGGACCACGGCCAAGTGGGTGGGCCGTTGCGGCGAATGCCAGGCATGGGGAACCGTGGAGGAAACCGGCGCCGCGGTGGCGCGGACGACGGCGGCGGCCACCGTCCTGGAGCCCGCCCGCAGGATCGCCGAGGTCGACGCCACAACGGCAGCGTTCCTCCCCACCGGGGTGGACGAGCTGGACCGGGTACTCGGCGGCGGGCTGGTGCCCGGCGCCGTGATCCTGCTGGCCGGCGAGCCCGGCGTGGGCAAGTCCACGCTGCTGCTGGACGTCGCCGCCAAGTTCGCCCGCACCGCCCAGGACGTCCTCTACGTCACCGGTGAGGAGTCCGCTGCCCAGGTGAAGCTGCGCGCGGACCGGATCGACGCCGTCGCCGAATCGCTGTACCTGTCCGCCGAAACGGACCTCGGCCAGGCACTGGGCCAGGTGGAAAAGCTCGAACCCAGGCTGCTGGTGGTGGACTCGGTCCAGACCCTGAGCAGCGCCGACGTCGAGGGCAGCGCCGGCGGGGTCTCCCAGGTCCGCGAAGTTGCAGCCTCCCTGATTGCCGCGGCCAAGCGCCGCAACATGACCACCCTGCTGGTGGGGCACGTGACCAAGGACGGCTCCATCGCCGGCCCCCGGCTGCTCGAGCACTTGGTGGACGTGGTCTGCCAGTTCGAAGGCGAGCGGCACTCCCGGCTGCGGCTGCTGCGGGCCGTTAAGAACCGCTACGGGCCCACCGACGACGTCGGTTGCTTCGACCTGAACGAGGACGGCATTGTGGGCCTGGCCGACCCCAGCGGCCTTTTTGTGTCCCGCACCAAGGATCCCGTCTCCGGCACCTGCATCACCGTGACGCTGGAGGGCCGCCGGCCGCTGCTCGCCGAGGTCCAGTCGCTGCTGGCCGAGAGCGCCAACGCGCAGCCGCGCCGGGCCACCAGCGGCCTGGACAGCTCCCGGGTGGCGATGCTGCTGGCCGTGTTGCAGCAGCGGGCCGGCTGCCTGCTGAACAAGGACGACTCCTACGTGGCGACCGTCGGCGGGGTGAAGCTCAGCGAGCCTGCCACCGACCTCGCCGTGGCCCTGGCCGTCGCCTCGGCAAAAGCCAAAAAGCCGCTCCCCCAGCGGCTCATCGCTTTCGGCGAAGTGGGCCTGGCCGGCGAGGTCCGCCCGGTGCCCGGGATCAACCAGCGCATCCAGGAGGCCCACCGGCTGGGGTTCACCCATGCCGTGGTCCCGGCGAGCCCCAACGGCCCCGGCCCGGTCCCGGCGGGCTTCTCGGTCCGGGAGGTGGGCCATCTGGCCGAAGCCCTGGGCCTGCTGATCAGCTGACGGCCGGTTCCGGCGCCCCGGGCGCGACTTAGGACCCTAGCGTTCCGCTTCCTGCAGGCGCACGATTGGGCCGGAAGCTACCAGCGGCGAAGGGACCGGTCATGATGTGGGGGTACGGGCAGAACCTGTGGTGGATGTGGCTCTGGGGCATGCTGCTCCTGGTCGGAATCGCAGTCCTCGTGCTGCTCGCGATCCGGGTCTTCGGCGGACCCGGCCGCGGAGCCCTGCCCGGGCAGGGGCACCCCGGGGCCTACGGCCCGCCGCAAGGTCCCGGACGGGGTCCCGGAACTCCCGGCGGCCGGAGTGCGGCCCGGCTGATCCTCGATGAGCGCTTCGCGAGGGGCGAGCTGACGGCGGAGCAGTACCGCGAGCAGGTAAAGGAACTCGGCGAGGGCCCGTAGTGCCGCCGATCAGCCGCCGGAAGGCCCTGCTGCTGGGCGGGCTCGGAGCCTCCGCGACCATTGCCGGCGGGGCGGGACTGTGGTCTTCGCTCAACTCCCGGCCGTCGCCGGTCACCGGGCTGGACCTAAGCCAGCCGGCGGCGCTCCGCAGCTCGGGCGGTATCCTCGCCGCCACCCTTGAGGCAGCCCCGGGGCGCTTGCTACTTGCTGGTCGGCAGGCCGGGGCCCTGGGCTACAACGGGGGCATCCCTGGCCCCACCCTGCGGCTCCGGGCCGGCGAGGTGCTCCGGCTCCAGCTGGTGAACAGGCTCGCCGAAGCGACCAACCTGCACCTGCACGGGCTGCACGTCTCACCGCAGGGCAACAGCGACAACGTGTTCGTGACCGTGGAGCCGGGCAGCAGTTTCGACTACGAGTACCAGCTCCCGGCCGCGCACCCGCCGGGCCTGTACTGGTATCACCCGCACCACCACGGCAAGGTCGCGGCCCAGATCTTCGCCGGACTCTTCGGGGCCATCATTGTCGAGGACGCCGAGCCGGTCCCGGCGAGCGCCGAACGCATCCTGCTGGTCTCCGACACCAGCCTGGACGGCGCCGGGGACGTGGCCGAGCCCGCGGAGCCGGAGCGGATGGCCGGGCGTGAGGGCGCGTTGCTCCTGGTCAACGGGCAGGCCAATCCCCGTTTCACGGCGCGCCCCGGGGACCGGGAGCACTGGCGGATCGTCAACTGCTGCGTGGCCCGCTACCTGCGGCTGCGGCTGGACGGGCAGAAGTTGCAGCTGCTGGGGATGGACTCCGGGCGGTTCCCGGCGCCGTCGGACGTGCGGGAGGTGCTGCTGGCGCCGGGGAACCGGGCGGAGCTGCTCGTCACGGCCGCCGCCGGGGAATCGGTGCTGCGGGCGCTGCCCTATAACCGGGGAAGCCTTGCCGGGATGGCCGGACGCGGCATGGGCCCGGCCCGGCCGGAGGGCGGGGAGGGCGCGGCGGACCCGGCCGGCAGCGCCCTGGCCACGCTGCTGGTCGCCGGGGACCCCGCCGCAGCCTCAGCCGCCGCCCTCCCCGCCGGGCCCGCACCGCCGGAGCTGGGCTCCGCCGTCGTCGCCGCCCGCCGGCAACTGGTCCTCGGCACCGGCATGGGGATGGGTGCGGGCATGGGCACGATGGGCTTCACCATCAACGGCCGGGTCTTCGATGAGTCCAGGACGGACACCACCGCGGCCGCCGGCACGGTCGAGGAGTGGACGCTCGTCAACCGCAGCCCGATGGACCACCCGTTCCACCTGCATGTGTGGCCGATGCAGCTCATCGCAATAAACGGCCGGCCCGTGGAACCCGGGCTGCTGGATGTGGTCAATGTGCCGGCCAACGGACGGGTCACCGTGCGGATCGCGTTCCGGGATTTCACCGGCCGCTCCGTCTACCACTGCCACATCCTGGACCATGAGGACCTCGGCATGATGGGCGTGATCGAGGTGCGCTGACGCCGCGCAGACCAACAGCCGACAGAGGCTCACCGGCCGTGCGCCAACTCTTGCCAAGTATACCCCCCGGGGGTATGTTTGGAGGGAAGCCGGACGCAAGGAACCTCCCGGGAGGCAGGACCCATGGAACACCAGCACAGCGGACGAACAAGCCAACTGCAGCCCGGAGGCAGCGCCGGACACACCCACCACGGCCCGCCGTCCGTCCCGGACGATGAGCATGTGGTGCACAGCCACGGCCAGCATGCCGGGCACAGCGTCGCGATGTTCAAGAACAGGTTCTGGCTGACGCTCGCGCTGGCGGTTCCGGTGGTGCTGTTCAGCCCCATGTTCGGGAACCTGCTCGGCTACCAGCCTCCCGAGTTTCCCGGTTCCGCGTGGATTCCGCCGGTTCTGGGCACGGTGGTGTTCCTCTACGGCGGCCAGCCCTTCCTGAAGGGCGGCCTCGCCGAGCTGAAGTCGCGCCAGCCAGGAATGATGCTCCTGATCGCCATGGCCATCACGGTCGCTTTCCTCGCATCCTGGGCAACCAGCCTGGGCATCGGCGGATTCGACCTCGATTTCTGGTGGGAACTGGCCCTCCTGGTGGCGATCATGCTGCTGGGGCACTGGATCGAGATGCGGGCCCTCGGCTCGGCCCAGGGGGCACTGGACGCGCTGGCGGCACTGCTGCCCGACGAAGCGGAGCGCCTGACCGACGGCGGCACGGAGACAGTGAGCGTCGCCGATCTCCTGCCGGGAGATGCGATCCTGGTCCGCCCGGGCGGCCGGATGCCGGCGGACGGCACCATCACGGAGGGCCAGGCGGAGTTCGACGAATCGATGATCACCGGCGAATCCAAAACCGTCCTCCGCTCCCCCGGCGATCCCGTGGTCGCCGGGACCATCGCGACGGACAACAGCGTCCGCGTGCGGGTCTCGGCGATCGGGGAGGACACCGCCCTGGCCGGGATCCAGCGCCTCGTCGCCGAGGCCCAGGCGTCCTCCTCGCGCGCCCAGGCCCTGGCCGACCGGGCTGCGGCCTTCCTGTTCTACTTCGCCGCCGGAGCCGGCGTCGTGACCTTCATCGCCTGGACCCTGCTGGGCAGCGTGGCCGACGCCGTTGAACGCACCGTCACGGTGCTCGTCATCGCCTGCCCGCACGCCCTGGGCCTTGCCATCCCGCTGGTGATTGCCATTTCCACCGAGCGGGCTGCCCGGGCCGGTGTGCTGATCAAGAACCGGATGGCACTGGAACGGATGCGCACCGTCGACGTCGTGCTCTTCGACAAAACCGGAACCCTCACCAAAGGCGCCCCGGCGGTCCGCGCCGTGGCCGCCGCGGAGGGCACCGGCCAGGATGATGTCCTGGCCCTGGCCGCCGCGGTGGAGTCGGACAGCGAGCACCCCGTGGCCCGCGCGATTGTCAGCGCCGCCCGCGAGCGCGGACTGGACGTTCCGGCAGCCACCGATTTCACCGCCCTGACCGGCCGCGGCGTCCGCGCCGGCATCGGAAGCAGGCAGCTCCACGTGGGCGGGCCGGCCCTGCTGCGGGAACTGGGGGCCGCGGAACCCCCGGAGCTCGCCGCCGTCACCGCCGCCTGGATCGAGCGCGGCGCCGCGGTGCTGCACCTGATCGAGGGCGGACGGGTGCTGGGCGCGGTCAGCCTGGAGGACGCCGTGCGCCCGGAATCCCGGCAGGCCGTCGCGGCCCTGCAGCACCGCGGCATCAAGGTCGCCATGATCACCGGCGACGCCGCGCAGGTGGCCCGCGCCGTCGCCGCGGAGCTGAACATCGACGAGGTCTTCGCCGAGGTGCTGCCGGCGGACAAGGACAAGAAGGTCGCCGAACTGCAAGGCCGCGGACTGAAGGTGGCCATGGTGGGCGACGGCGTGAACGACTCCCCCGCGCTGGCCCGGGCCGAGGTGGGGATCGCGATCGGCGGGGGGACGGACGTGGCGGTCGAGTCTGCCGGGGTGGTCCTGGCCGGCAACGATCCCCGGGCGGTGCTGTCCATGGTGGACCTTTCCCGGGCCAGCTACCGGAAGATGTGGCAGAACCTGGTCTGGGCCACCGGCTACAACGTCATCGCCGTTCCGCTGGCCGCCGGCGCCCTGGCCTTCGCCGGGATCGTCCTGTCCCCCGCGGCCGGCGCCGTACTGATGTCCGCCTCGACGATCGTCGTGGCGCTGAACGCCCAGCTGCTGCGGCGCCTGAAGCTCAACCCGGCCCAGGTCCGCTGAGCCGAACGCCCATGGACGCCGGTGCCGGTCACGGTGCTCAACGGGGTTGCGGAGTCGCTGCCGGCGGCGGACGCCTCGGTCGACGTCGACCTCTCCAGCCTAGGCCGACGTTCCCGCCCGGTTACCTCGGCACCCAGACCTCCCGGGGCGCGGATTGCCGGGGGTTGCCGCCGCGGAGGCGCCCCCGCCGGCCCGGTAACCGGGCCGGAGCGCCGGAGGCCGGACACACGAAGGGCGCCCGCCGCAGTGGCAGGCGCCCTTCGTGCACCCTCGCTTAAGCCTTTTTGGGCGGCAGGGCGAGCTTGAAGATCTTGGCCCAGGTGGAGCCGACCTGCTTCAGCAGCGGACCGGTGGTGTACGGCAGGCCGTAGCGCTTGCAGATTTCCTGCACCTTGGGCGCCACCTCGGCGTAGCGGTTGGAGGGCAGGTCCGGGAAGAGGTGGTGTTCGATCTGGTGCGAGAGGTTGCCGGTCATCAGGTGCATGAACTTGGAGCCGGAGATGTTGGCCGAACCGATCATCTGGCGCACGTACCAGTCGCCGCGGGTCTCGCCGTCGACCATGTCCTCGGTGAAGGTGTCCGTGCCGTCCGGGAAGTGGCCGCAGAAGATAACCGCGTGGGCCCAGACGTTGCGGACCGCGTTCGCGGTGAGCGTGCCGTAGAGGGCCTGCTTGCCGGAGCCGGTGAGCATGGCCACGGCGGGCGTGGCGGCGTAGTCCTTGGTGAACTGCTTGAGGGCCTTGCGGCCAAGCGCCTTGAGGTCCTTGGTCAGGGCCTCCTTGGACTTGTTGCCCTCCTTGTAGTCCACGAGCTCGAGGTCGTAGATCGCGATGCCCCACTCGAAGACGGGGGCGAGCAGCGCGTTGTACAGCGGGTTGCCCAGGTTGAAGGGCTTCCATTCCTGCTGCGGGTCCATCCGCAGCAGGTTGTACCCGATGTCGTTGTCCTTGCCGACGACGTTCGTCCAGCGGTGGTGCAGGTCGTTGTGGGTGTGCTGCCAGGAGCGCGCCGGGGTGACGAAGTCCCACTCCCAGGTGGTGGAGTGGATGTCCGGGTCCCGCATCCAGTCCCACTGGCCGTGCAGGATGTTGTGCCCCAGTTCCATGTTTTCCAGGATCTTGGCGAAGCTGAGCAGCGTGGTACCGGCGACCCAGGCGGCCTTGTTCTTGCTGACCAGCAGCGCCGCGCGGCCGGAGATCTCCAGGCCGCGCTGGATCTTGATCATCCGGCGGATGTAGGCGGCGTCGGAGGAACCGCGCTTGGCGAGGATGTCGTCCTTGATGGCGTCGAGTTCACGGCCGAGCTCGGCGACCTGCTCGTCGGAGAGGTGTGCGGCGGCGGGCGGGCGCAGCAGCGGGCTGCCCGTCTCGGCGAGTGCCCCGGGCCGCTTCTTTACGGCGGCGGGTGCCTTGGCGGCGGCGGCAGAGGCGCCCTGGGGAGCGTCCTCGGATACGTCGGGCTTGTCGGAAACAATCGTCATGCGGTGGTTCTCCTCAGAGGTCGAGGTTAACGGGTCCGGCGGCTGCCGAAACACACGTCTGGATTAGTTGGCCGGGCTCGCCGTGGACTTCGTCCGTGCGCAGGTCACGGACGTGGCCGGCCCGGAGGGGGATGAGGCAGCTGTGGCAGATGCCCATCCGGCAGCCGCTGGGCATCAGGACGCCGGCGTCCTCGCCGACGTCGAGCAGGGGCGTGTCGCCGTCGGCCTCGACTTCGCGGTCGGAGGCCTCGAACGTGACCAGGCCGCCGTCGTGGCCTCCGCCGCCGGCGAGTTTGGTGCTGAAGCGCTCGATGGTGAGGCTGGCCTCCGAGGGTTCGGTACTTGCCGTTTCCGCCTCCCAGAGCGCCTCGGTGTCGTCGAGGAAACCTTCCGGGCCACAGGCGTAGGCGGCGCGTCCGCGCCAGTCCGGGCACAGCGCGTCCAGCGCCTCCGTGGTGCCAAAGTCCAACCGCCCGCGTTCGCCGCTAAACCAGTGGATGACCTTGAAATTGGGGAATTGGTCGGCCAGTTCGGCCAGTTCCTCACGGAAGATGGCATCCTCCGCGGTCCGGGCGGTGTGGACCAGGACGACGTCGGCGTCGGGGCGGTGCGGGACCAGGGTCCGGATCATCGACATCACCGGGGTGATGCCGCTGCCGGCGGTCAGCATCAGCAGCGGACGCGGGTGCTCCGGCAGGACAAAGTCGCCCTGCGGCGGGGCCAGGAAGAGGACATCGCCCGGCTTGGTGGTGCGGACCAAGGTGCCGGAGACGGCCCCCATATCCGTCACGGTGATGGCCGGGTCCTCGCCGGCGGGTGCACTGAGCGAGTAGGAGCGCCAGTGGCGCACGCCGTTGAGTTCGACGCCGATGCGGGCCCACTGGCCTGCCCGGTGTGCTTGCCAGCCTCGGCCGGGACGGAAGAAAATGGTGGCGGAATCGGCCGTTTCTGGAACCACCCGGGTGACCACGCCGCGCAACTGGCGGGCGGAAAACACGGGGTTGAACAGCGACAGAATGTCTTCTGGAGCTAGGGGGGTGGTCAGTAGAGATGCGGCGCGCGCCAGCTTACGGAGCCGGATCATTTACCAATCCTATGTCGGCATGCGTCATAATTCTTCACCCAAGGCATACGATCTACCTTAATAAACTATCCCCGCACAACAACTTTTTGGAATCCTGTGATGGACGCTTCCCCCGTCGGCCACCCCGGCTATCCCGCATATGACCCGCCCTGGCTGGCACTGCCGAAGGAGGTCTCCGACATGCTCCGGCCCAGGATGCCCGGCATTGTGGAGGCCATCATCGAGGCCGTGCCGCAATTGGTTCCCGCCTATGCCCGGCCGATCGAGGGCCGGTTCGGGCGCGGGCTGCGGCGCGGCGTTGCGACGGCGCTGGACCGCTTCCTGCAGCTTCCCGGCACCACGCTCCCGGCGCTCTCCGAGGAGAGCCGGCAGTTGGTGGCGGGGCTGGGCAGCGGGGAGTTCCGGCAGGGCAGGAGCATGGATGCGCTGCTGAGCGCCTACCGGATGGGTGCCCGCGTGACGTTCCGCGAGATGTCGAAGGTCTCGGTTGAGCACCATCTGGGCCAGAATGTGGTGGTGGACCTGGGCGAGTCGATCCTGGCCTACATCGACGAGCTCTCCGCAGTCAGCGCGGAGGCGTACGCCTTTGAGCAGTCCGAGCGCGCCGGCGCGGTGGACCGCCGCCGCACCGAACTGCTGGACCTGCTGCTGCTGGGGCAGGCGGACGAGGCGGCGCTGCGCCAGACCGCGGCCATGGCGGACTGGTCGTTGCCCCAGCGCATGGTGGTGGTGACGCTGCCGGTGGACCGGGCGGCCGGGCTGCGGCTGCGGCTGGGTCCGGGAACGCTGGTCATTGAACGCGAGACCGACGCGGTGGCGCTGGTCCCGGCACGCAAGTCCAAGTCCGCGCGGAAGGACCTGGAGAAGGCACTGCGGGGCCGCGGCGCCTCCGTGGGCCCGGCCGGCGGCTGGGAAAAGGTGCCCGATTCCCTGCGGCTGGCGGTGCTGGCGGCGTCGGTCCTGCCGCACCGGGACGGTCCCGAGGACCCGCCGATCTGGGCCGACGAACACCTCTCGGCGGTGATCCTGGGCGCCGAGCCCTCCGCCATCGCCGAACTGGCGAACCGCCGGCTCGCGCCGCTGGAGGGGCTCCGCCCGGCGCAGCGCGAGCGCCTGGCCGAAACGCTACTCTCCTGGCTGCGCCACTGGGGCCAGCGCGCGCCGGTGGCAGCGGAGCTGGGCATCCACCCGCAGACCGTGGGCTACCGGGCGGCCCAGCTGCGGGAGCTCTTCGGCGATGCGCTGGAGGACCCGACGGCGCGGTTTGAGCTGGAGCTCGCGCTCCACGCCGGTAAGCGTTAGACAGCGACGCCGCTAGCTGGCGATCGCCTCCCGGCCCTGAAGCCGCAGCTCGAGGTCGTTCATCACAATCGCGGCTAGGTCTTCGAGCGATTTAGTGTCCTCGGCGCTGAACTCCCGCGGCTCCCGGTCCAGGATGCAGAATGTGCCGAGGTTGTGGCCGTCCGGGGTGCGCAGCGGGACTCCGGCGTAGAACTGCAGTCCGAACTCGCCCGCCACCAGCGGGTTGGTGAGGGTCCGCGGGTCCGTCGAGGCGTCCTCGACGATCCAGGGCCCGTCCTGCAGGATCGCCGAGGCGCACAGCCCGGGGTCGCGGCCGATCTCAGTGACATCCGTGCCGTGGTGGGCCTTGAACCAGATCCGGTCGTGGTCCACAATGCTGACGATCGCGACGGGTACCGAAAACAGCCGGGCGGCGAGCGACGCGATCCGGTCGAAGGTGCCGTCCCCGGGGGTGTCGAGGATGCGGTAGCGCTCGACGGCGCGCATCCGGCCCTCCTCGTCGTTTGGCCCCGCCGTGCGGTCCAGCCGGTGCCGGGCCGCGCTGTTGATGACTTCCTGGCGCAGCGCCAGTGAGACTTCCCGGGCGTGCGGCCTCGCGGCCGGGTCGCGGGACAGCATCGAGGACAGCAGCGCCACCCACATGGGGGCGAGTTCCTCCGGAATCTGCGGGTCCTGCAGCAGCCTGGCGACGGCGGACTGGATCGGCGCGCCGGGGTAGGCCATCTTTCCGGTCAGCCCTTCGAGCAGCACGAGCCCAAGGGAGTAGATGTCGCTCGCCGGGCCGGCGGGTTCGCCGGCGGCCTGCTCGGGGCTGAGGTAGGCCGGCGTCCCGGAGGTGCCGCCGTCGTCGTCGGCGCGGTCATGGCCGAGGATGGCCGCGACGCCGAAGTCGGTCAGCTTGGCGCGGGGGCGTCGGTCGTCGCTGCTGTAGTTGACCAGCAGGATGTTGGCGGGCTTGATGTCCCGGTGCACGATCCCGTGGTGGTGGATGTAGGACAGTCCGTCCGCCAGGTCGTAGCCGATGTGGGCCATGTGCGCGGCGGACAGGGGGCCCAGCAGGGACCGGCGGCGCAGATCCTGTCCGGGGACAAGTTCCATCACCAGGTAGGTCAGCCGGGAGCCCGGATGGCTCAGGTCGGCGCCGGCGTCGTACAGCGTGACCAGGGCATGGTGGCTCATCCCGGCGAGGATCCGCACTTCCTGCCCCTGCCGGCGGGTACGCTCAAGATCGTCCGCATCGTTGCGGAAGAGCTTGACCGCCACTTCGCGCTGGAGCAGCTCATCGTGCGCACGGTAGACGGTAGATTGGCTTCCCCTGCCAATGAGGGCTTCAATCCGGTAGCGTCCGCTCAGCAGAAAGCCGGATTCCAGAGTTATTGTCAACGAGTTTGTTGTTCCCTCGATACGGGTCCGCACGGGGAATCGGGCGGATCAGTCCTAAGCCGGCCAGTCGGCCAGCGCCCGCGCAATTAGCAAGGTTACTTATGATACCGCGGAAAGCGGATTCAGGAAGACCCTTTGGCGGGTTATTCGGGGCGCCCCGGCGGGGCGCCCATTGGTGGTCCGGACGGCTGTCCGGCGGCTACTTTGCGGGGTTGTGGGTGCCGATCGGCACAAGCGTGAGGTCCGGGTGGTTCTTCTCGATCCGGCGCAGCGCCCATACGTCGTTGAACAGTGCCAGGTACTCCCCGTCGGAGCGCAGCAGCACCTCTGCGCCCGGCACGTTCGCCAGGGCCGGCATGGCGTCCGCCGTCGTGATCCGGGCCAGTGAGTACGGCAGCCGCTCGAGCCGCATCGGGGCGCTGAAGTCGTGCGCCATCCGGTCCTCGACCACCTCGAACTGCATCGGGCCGACGGCGGCCAGCACGGGTGCCTGGTCGCCGCGGATGTCGGAGCGGAGCACCTGGATGACGCCCTCGTGTTCGAGCTGTTCGATGCCGCGGCGGAACTGCTTGAAGCGGCTGGGGTCCTTGGAGCGTGCCACCTGGAAATGCTCGGGGGCGAACAGCGGGATGGCGGGGAACTCCACCGGCTTCTCCAGGAACAGGCTGTCCCCGACACGCAGCGAGGAGGCGTTCACCAGGCCAACAACGTCGCCTGGGAAGGCCTCGTCGATCACCTCGCGTTCGCGGCCGAAGACCTGCTGGGCGTACTTCGTGGCGAAGGACTTCCCGGTCCGGCCCTGGGTGACCACCATGCCGCGTTCGAAGACGCCGGAGCAGACCCGGATGAACGCGACGTGGTCGCGGTGGGCCTTGTTCATGCCGGCCTGGACCTTGAAGACGAACCCGGCGAACGGGGCGTCAACGGGCCGCGGGTCGCCCTCGACGTCGGGCCTGGGGGCGGCGGGCGGCGCGAAGTCCACCAGGGCGTCGAGGATTTCCTTCACGCCGAAGTTCAGCGCGGCAGAGCTGAACAGGATCGGCGTCGCCTTGCCGGCGTGGAAGGCGTCGACGTCGAACGCGAGGTTGGATTCGATCACAAGACCGGCCTCGTCAACGGCGTTGGACCAGTCCCCGCCCTGGCTGGCGGCGGCCTGCTCCGGGGTGAAGTACTCGGTGAGGGCGATGTTGGCGCCGGCGTTGTTGCGCTGGAACCGGGCGAAGCGGTCGTTGCGCAGGTCCCAGACACCGCGGAAGTCGCCGGAGATCCCCACCGCCCAGGTCAGCGGCATGGGCTGCAGGCCGGTGCGTTCGGTGATCTCATCCATGAGCGCGAGGGCATCCAGGCCCGGCCGGTCCCACTTGTTGATCACGGTGATGATGGGCAGGTTGCGCTGCTTGCAGACCTCGAAAAGCTTCATGGTCTGGGTTTCCAGGCCCTTGGCGGCGTCCACGAGCATCACGGCGCAGTCGACGGCGGCGAGCACCCGGTAGGTGTCCTCGGAGAAGTCCGCGTGGCCGGGGGTGTCGAGGAGGTTGATGACGGTGTCGCGGTAGGCGAACTGCAGAGCCGCGGAGCTGATGGAGATGCCGCGGTCCTTTTCCATCTGCATCCAGTCGGAGACGGTTTCCTTGCGGTTGGCCTTGCCGCTGGAGGCACCGGCGGTGCCGATCACCTTCGCATGCAGGGCGAGCGCCTCGGTCAGCGTGGACTTGCCGGCGTCGGGGTGCGAAATGACTGCGAAGGTCCGGCGCCGGGCTGCCTGCTTGTGAATCTCCTGGACTCGGGCGGGGCTGTGGACTTCTTGAGACACGGTGCTACTTTCGCTGCGGCTGTGGACGGGTCACGGCGCGGAGAGCCCGCGGTACACCCAAGGCTTCAAGTTTATCGCAGGCGGGGGCGCGCCCGGGCGGCGGGCCAAAAATGCGCTTCACCGCCAACACAGCTTTGGCCATCCTTGGGGGCCTCACGTGCGGGCCGGAATGGGCCACTTTGAGGCTTGTCCGTACGGAAACAGCCCTCCGGTACCCCTATGATGGTGCTTACGGGAAACCGGGCACTTTGTTCTTGCCGGAAAACGTTGGAAAACCGACGAAAACCGGCGCACTTGCGGGCAGCGGACCGCACCTTTGAAGGGAAAACCTATGGCTCGGAGCCCCGAAGATGCACTCAAGGCGACTCTGGCCAGGGTGGCACCGGGGACGGCCCTGCGGGACGGGCTCGAACGCATCCTGCGCGGACGGACCGGCGCCCTGATTGTGCTGGGCATCGACCGGACCATCGAATCCATCTGTTCCGGCGGCTTCGAAATCGGGATCGACTTCTCCCCCACACGGCTGCGCGAACTGGCCAAAATGGACGGCGCCATAGTCTGCGACAAGGACGCGAGCAACATCCTGCGCGCGGCGGTCCAGCTGGTGCCGGACTCCAGCATCGAGACCCAGGAATCGGGCACCCGGCACCGGACCGCCGAACGGGTTGCCATCCAGACCGGCGTTCCGGTCATCTCGGTGAGCCAGTCAATGCAGATCATCGCGCTGTACGTCAACGGCCTGCGCCACGTCCTGGAAGGCTCCGAGAAGGTCCTGGCACGCGCCAACCAGGCCCTGGCAACCCTGGAGCGCTACCGTTCGCGCCTCGACCAGGTGACCAGCTCGCTGTCCGCCCTGGAAATCGAGGCCATGGTGACGGTGCGCGACGTCGCCGTGACCCTGCAGCGCCAGGAGATGGTTCGGCGCATCTCCGAGGAGATCTCCCAATACGTGCTGGAACTCGGCGAGGACGGCCGGCTGCTCTCGCTCCAGCTGGACGAGCTGACGGTGGGCCGCGGGCCCGGCAGCGACGTGATCATCCGCGACTACTCCGGCCCGCACGCCTCGGCCGAGGACATCGAGAAGGCCGTCAAGGCCCTCGTGAACCTGGGCCCCACCGAGCTGATCGACCTCGGCAAAATCGCCGGGATCGTCGGCTTCGCCGGCGGCGAGGCGAACCTCGACGCCGTCGTGCAGCCGCGCGGCTACCGCCTGCTGTCCGGGCTGAAGGCGGTGCCCAAGGCTGTCGCCGACCGCCTGGTGGACCACTTTGGCGGGCTGCAGTTCCTGATGGCCGCCACAATCGATGACCTGATGACCGTGGACGGCATCGGCGACCAGCGTGCCCGGACCGTCCGCGAGGGCCTGAGCCGGATGGCCGAGGCGAGCCTGCTGGACCGGTTCCTCTAGGCACCTGAGTCCCGTCGATTGCTCCGTAACGGCCCTTTTGGGCCCGGAAAGGGCCGTTGCGGAGCAATCGTTGAGGTTCAGCCGAGCTGGAAGACGGCCTTCGGACTGGTCTTGTTGCCCAGCCGGGCAGTGAACACGTAGGTGCCCGCCGCGGGCTGGGCCGCCACTGCGGTGCAGCCCTCCACCGAGCGGTTGCGGGCCCACGGGAAGTTCGCCGTCTCGCTCTGGCCGGGGGCGATCGTCTTGACCACGTCGCTGCTCTCGATCTGGCAGTCCTTGGAGGAGAAGATCCGGTCTGAGCCGCTGGTGACCACGTACTCCATCTGCGACGTCCCGATGTTGACCTCGCACGGGACCCGGTTGCCGTTAGTGACCTTCAGGGTCAGCAGCGGCTTCTCCCCCGGCCCGTAGGCGGCCTTGTCGGTGGCCGCGGCGACGGTGAGCAGCCTGTCGTCACAGCCCGTGCTCGGGCTGGGCGAGGCCGCGGCGGTCTGCTGCGGGCTGGGCGGCGGGGTGCTGCCCGGCTGTTCCTGCTGCGGGGTTCCGCTGGCCGTAGCCGCCGGCGCGGCACCGTTGAGGGCGTTGGAGATGGCCACAAAACCGCCCACGGCGAGGGCGAGTACCAGCAGCAGGATGGCCCCGACGAACAGTCGGCGGCGGCGGTAGACGGGGCTGACCGGCTTCCGTGCAGGGTTTCCGGTGGTCTGTGCCCTGGCCGACGCCTTCGGTCCCGAACCGTGCGTGCCTGAGTTGCCTTGCCTGACCATTCTTCTAGGCTAGAGAACGCGGCGGGTTCTGCCTGCCAACCACGCCGCTGGCGGCACTATGGCCCGCATCTCTATTAAGCTGGACCGATCAAAGCCTTAGCCCATTCCCCCGCCCTGCCGGCCGCCCCGGCCGTTCCAGCCGTTGCCCTTGCCCGCCTGCACGCCGCCGTCGCGGACTGGTTCGAGGACAGCGCCCGCGACCTTCCATGGCGGGCGGCGGACTGCTCCGCCTGGGGTGTGCTGGTCAGCGAGATCATGCTTCAGCAGACACCCGTGGTCCGGGTCCTGCCGGTCTGGACGGAATGGCTCAGGCGCTGGCCGGCTCCGGCCGACCTGGCCCGGGAGGCCGCCGGCGAGGCTGTCCGGTCCTGGGGCCGGCTGGGATATCCGCGCCGGGCGTTGCGGCTGCACGCGGCCGCCGTCGCGATCGTGGACAACCATGGAGGCAAGGTCCCGGGCCGCTACCCGGAGCTGCTGGAGCTCCCCGGCGTCGGGGCCTACACGGCGGCCGCCGTCGCCGCGTTTGCGTTCGGCCGCAGGGAGACGGTGGTGGACACCAACATCCGCCGGGTCCATGCCCGTCTCGTCACCGGAGCCGCGTTGCCGGCGCCCGCCCTGACGGCCGGCGAGATGAAGCTGGCAGCACAACTGCTGCCCGACGACGACGGCGCATCGGTGCGGTGGAACGCCGCCGTGATGGAACTAGGGGCGCTGGTGTGCACCGCCCGGGCGCCGAAATGCGGTGAATGCCCGGTCCGTGACGCCTGCGCGTGGCTCGCCGCCGGCGAACCGCCGCCCAGCTACACGCCCAAGGGGCAGGCCTGGCACGGGACGGACCGGCAGGTGCGCGGAGCCGTGCTCGCCGTCCTGCGTGTGGCCGAATTTCCGGTGGCCCGCGATCTGCTGGAACGCGCCCCGGTGGATCTGGGCTTCGAAGCGGACGGGATCGGTGTTCCGCTCGCGGCGCTGCATCGGCTCAACTCGGCGCCGGAGCAGCTGGAACGCGCGGTGACCGGGCTGCTCAGCGATGGCCTGGCCGAACTTCACGACGGCGGCCTGCGGCTTCCCGGCTGACCCGTCCGGGCTGAGCCTTCCGCGCCGGGCTAGGGTTCCCCGAAGCCGGACTGGATCAGGGATCCCAGATAGTCCACGGCCCTGCCCGCGTCCGGGCCGCTGGCCTCGACGTGCAGCACGGTCCCCTTGACGGCACCGAGCATCATGAGCTCGGTCATGGACGCGCCGTCCACGCCGTTGACGGTGACATCGGCGTCCATTCCGGCCAGGCCGCCGGCAATTTTCGCCGCCGGGCGGGCGTGCATCCCGGCCTGGTTGACGAGTTCGAAGTCGCCCTGGGCGTCCGGCGGCTGCTGGTGTTCGTGCTCGGGCCCGTGCGGGTGGGCCGGCGGCCGGTAAACGGCTTCGGCCGCCTCCTTCACGGTCTCGGCGTCCGCCCCGGCCTGGGCCGAGACCGCGGCGGCGACCAGGCCTTCGATCAGCGGGGCGTCGGCGAGGTGGATGGACTCCGGTTCCGCGGCGAACTCCACCGCAGACTCGGCCGTCATAACGGCGGACCCAAGGTCAGTCAGCACCACAACGCCGCCCCCGCCGGCGGCCCGCTCCAGCGCGGCCATGACCTTCTCCAGGCTGGTTCCGATCCGGCCGTCGTCGGTGCCGCCCGCGGCGAGGATAAGGACGTCCGGCGCCATTTGAGCGGCGAGTTCGACGGCGCCGTCGGCAATCTTTTCACTGTGCGAGACGACGACGAGCCGGACGGTCATCCGGCGGCCCCCGACGCGGCGCGCAGGATCAGGGCACTAGAGACCGCCCCCGGATCCCGGTGGCCGATGCTGCGCTCCCCCAAATAGCTGGCGCGTCCCTTACGGGCCAGCATCGGATCGGTGGACACGGCTCCGGCTTCGGCAGCTTCGGCCGCGGCGGCCAGGACCTTGTGCACGTCGCCGTCGCCGGCTGCGGCGGCTGACGCGTCGACGGCCGGGGTCCAGGCATCCACCATCGTCTTGTCGCCGGACTCGGCCTTGCCGCGGGCCACGATGCCGTCGCGGGCCGCCTGCAGGGCCGCGGCCAGCATGCCGGCGTCGATGTCTTCGGCGTCCCCGAGGGCGGTGGCGGCGCGCAGGAAGGCCGTTCCGTACAGCGGGCCGGCCGCCCCGCCCACCTTCGACATCAGGGTCATGGCGGTCAGTTTCAGCGCCGCCCCGGCCGTTTCGGGCGGGGTTTCGGCGAGCTTGTCCATGACGGCCTTGAAGCCGCGGTCCATGTTTTCGCCGTGGTCGGAGTCCCCGATGGGGCGGTCCAGTTCGATGAGTTCAACCCGGTGCTCGGCCATGGCCTCCGCGGACAGGGTCAGCCAGCGCACGGCCCAGTTGACGTCCAGCCCCACGTTCAGACGCCCCAGCGAAGGGCGGGCGTGTGGACGGGCGCGTCCCAGAGCCCGGTCATCTCATCGTCGAGGCGCAGGACGGTGATTGAGCAGCCCTGCATCTCCAGGGAGGTGATGTAGTTGCCCACCAGCGAGCGCGCCACGGTGACGCCCTGGTCCGCGAGTCGCTGCGCGGCCCGGCGGTAGACGATGTACAGCTCGCTCGCCGGGGTGCCGCCCATGCCGTTGACGAACAGCAGCACCTTGTCGCCGGAGTTGAGGCCGAGGTCGCTGACCACCGGGTCCAGCAGGCGGTCGGTGATGCCGTCCGCGGCCTCCATGGGAATTTTGTGCCGGCCGGGCTCGCCGTGGATGCCGATGCCGATCTCGATTTCGTTTTCCTCGAGCTCGAAGCTGGGCACCCCGGCGTGCGGGACGGTGCAGGCGCTCAGGGCGACGCCCATGCTTCGCACGTTCTGGTTGACCCGGTCGCCGATGGCTGCGACCGCGTCGAGGCTGTCGCCGCGTTCGGCCGCCGCGCCGGCGATCTTCTCGACGAGGACGGTGCCGCCCACACCGCGGCGCCCCGCCGTGTAAAGCGAGTCCTGCACAGCGACGTCGTCGTTGACCAGCACCGTGCGCACCTCCACCCCTTCGGCCTGCGCCAGCTCCGCGGCGGTCTCGAAATTCAGCACGTCGCCGGTGTAATTCTTCACGATGTGCACGACGCCGGCGCCGGAGTTCACCGCGAGGGTGGCCGGCAGGATCTGGTCCGGGGTGGGCGAGGTGAAGACCGCGCCGGGCACCGCGGCGTCGAGCATGCCCATTCCGACGTAGCCGCCGTGCAGGGGCTCGTGGCCGCTGCCGCCGCCGGAGACGAGGCCGACCTTGCCCGCCACCGGGGCGTCCTTGCGGACGATGAATTTGGGATCCGGGTGGACGGTCACCAGGTCGGCATGGGCCAGCCCGAACCCTTCCACTGACTCGTCGACCACGGCTTTGGGATCATTGATGAGTTTCTTCATGGCTGTGCTCCCTGGATGGTGTCCTGGCTGCTTGCTTAGACCCTACTACCGGGGCCCGGCCAGCGGTAGGCTCCGGAATCAACCAGAACCGGAGTCAGGTACGGGGCGCTGCCTCGGGGGTGAAACCGGGCCACGCGTCGGCGCCGAGCGCGTCCTGGCGGCGCGGCCGGTACGCGGGACCGGCGCCCTCCCCGCCGGACGGGTCCGGCGGCAGCGGAACGGCGTCGACTGTCATTTGGAATGCGGAGAAATCTGGAAAGATCACGCGATTCTGCAATTTCTGCCTCCGGAAGCTGGCGGCCCGCCCCATCGGGCCGGGATCAGTTTATCCACCAAGTTGATTTAGCGGAAGACCCCTCGCCCCGGACAGCGGCGGCCTACAGCGTCCGGATCATCCGGGTGTTGCCCAACGTGTTCGGCTTGACCCGCGCCAGGTCCAGGAATTCGGCGACGCCCTCGTCATGCGAGCGCAACAGTTCCGAGTACACCACCGGGTCCACCGCCGTCTGGTCCGCCATCACGTCGAAGCCGTGCTTTTTGAAGAACTCCACCTCGAAGGTCAGGCAGAACACCCGGGAGATGCCCAGCGCCCTCGCGTCCTCGAGCAGGCGCTCCACCAGGAGGTGCCCCACACCCTTGCCGCGCCAGGCGTCCGAGGTGGCCAGGGTGCGCACCTCGGCCAGGTCCTCCCACATCACGTGCAGCGCCCCGCAGCCGATCACCTCGCCGTCGGCCGCTTCGGCGATCCGGAACTCCTGGAGGCTTTCGTAGTAGGCCACAGTCTCCTTGGCCATGAGGATCCGCTGGTCGGCCAGGGGTGCCACGAGGGTCTTGATGGCGGCGACGTCGGACGTGCGGGCAGGGCGGATGCGGATCGTCTCAGTCACAGCCCAATCCTACGGCGAGGGGCCGGTGGCGCTCCTCCGGCCGGCCCCGCGCGGATCAGAGGCCGAGCTCGTCCGGGACGGGGAGGTCCTTGTCCAGCAGGTGCCTGGCGAGGAAGTGCTCGACGACGCCGTACCAGACCTTGGCGTGCTGCGGCTGCAGGATCCAGTGGTTCTCGTCCGGGAAGTAGAGGAACCGGTGGTCGGTCTCACCGTTTTCGTCGGCCGCCAGTGCGGACTTGGAGAGCAGTTCGTACCAGAGCCGCAGCCCCTCGCCGATCGGCACCCGGTAGTCCTTGTCGCCGTGGATAACCAGCATGGGGGTGCGGATGTTCTCCACGTGCAGGTGCGGGGAGTTCTCCGCGGCCATCTCGGCCGTCATCTCCTTGAGCCAGTACTGCGCGGAGTCCGTCGTCGGGCCGAACTGGTCCAGGGCCCAGAGGCTGGCGTGGGTGACGATCGCCTTGAACCGGTCTGTGTGGCCCGCGACCCAGTTGGCCATGTAGCCGCCGAAGGAGCCGCCCATGGCCGCAGTGCGTGTCTCGTCGATGTCCGGGCGGCGCACCACGGCGTCGGTGATCGCCATCAGGTCCAGGAAGGGGGCGTTGCCCCACTCGCCCCAGCCGCGCTGGATGTGCTCCTGTCCGTAGCCGGTCGAAAGCGCCGGGTCCGGGAGCAGCACCGCGTAGCCCCTGGCCACGAGCAGCCACGGATTCCAGCGCCAGGTCCAGGCATTCCACGAGCCCAGCGGTCCGCCGTGGATCCAGAGCAGCAGCGGCGCCGGGTTCCCGGCCGAGGCGCCCTCGGGCAGCGCCAGGTATCCGGGCACCCGGTCGCCGCCCGCCGAGGTCGCCTCCACCCGCTCGAGCACGCCGCGGTAGGCGGGACGTTCGGCGGGGGCGGGAAGGCGGGTGACCTCGCCGCTGGACAGGTCGATCCGCACGGCTTCCGCCGGGAACTCGTAGGAGCTCCGCAGCGCAAAGGCGCTGCGGCCGTCCGGGGTGACGGCGACGTCGGTGTAGGCGGCACTGTCGCGCGTCAGCCGGACCGGCTCAGCGTCCCGGCCGGTGGGGCCGGTCACGGCGATCCGGAACACCGGGGAGGCCCCGTCCTCGTCAGCGGTCACGAGCACGGCCGAGCCGTCCGGCAGCCAGGCCGCGGGGCGCGGCCAGCGGTCCCAGCCGGAGGCGAGCGGCGTCAGGCCGGCGCCGCTGCCGTCGCTGGAGTCGGAGTCAGACTCGGCGCCGGAGTCAGACTCGGCGCCGTCGCCCGAGACGTCCAGGAGGTGCAGCGCGACCCGCGGAGCCTGCTCCGGGGTGGTGTCGGTCTCGCTGAGCACCACCAGGGTGCGGCCGTCGGGGCTGACCGGTCCCGGGAAGTAGCTCATGCCCTCGGTGTCGAGCAGGACCCGCCGGGTGCCGCTGGCGACGTCGACGGCCACCAGCACGGTGCGGGAGTCGGCGTTGGCGAGCGGTTTGGTGAAACTGCTGAAGAGGGTCTTGCCGTCCGGGCTGGCGACCGTGTCGGCCTCGCGCAGCCCGTTTCCGGCGTCGGGGGTCAGGTTGCGCAGGCGGACCGGCGGGGCGGCATCGATCGTCACCGGCTTGCCCGGCTCCGGCTCTGCGCCGGGTTCGACGGCGAACAGCCGGGGCTGCGCGGGCCCCAGGTCCGCGTCCCAGTAGCGCACCGGATAGCCGCTGTGCAGGATCGCGGCCACCTTGTTGTCCTGGCGCACCTTGCGGCGGTCCTCGTCGTTGTCCTCGTCCGTGGAGCCGGCGAGCACGGATGCCGTCACGAACAGGGCATCGGCGTCCCTGGCCGCCAGGAGCCCGCTGACGCCGCCGGCGCGGGAGAGCGCCACGCGGGCCTCCCCGCCGTCGGCCGGCAGGACCCACAGTGCGCTGACCGGCTCGGTGTCCGGGTTTTCGGGATCCGGGCGGGCGGAGGTGAAGTAGAGCTTGCCGTCGGCGGCGAACACGGCCCCGGCCTCGCCCTTGGCGCTGCGGGTGATCCGCCGGGCCTGCTTGTTGCCCTCCGGATCCAGTTCCCACAGCGCGGTGCGGTATTCGGTGCCCTTGTCGTTGAGCGTGGCCACGGTGGTGACGAGCCGTTTGCCGTCGGGGCTCAGGGCCAGGCCGCTGACCTTCGGGATGGCGAGGTAGTGGTCCAGGTCGTGGAACGGGGTCTCGGGGTGTTCGCCCAGGGTGCGGGGATCGGTAGAAGCCATGCCCCCGATTCAACACCCACTATGCCGCGGATCACACCCCGTTCACTCTGAGTGAAACACTGCTTTCAGATCTCCTTGTCCGGAAAACACGGCGGACGTCCAGAGTCAGTTGGCATGATGGGTCCATGAATCCTGAAACGCCCCTCCCCCGACGCTCCCTTCTGCTCGGTGCCGGCGCCCTGGGCGGCGGCGCCCTCGCCCTCTCCGCCTGCGCCGGCCCCGGCACCGGCACCGCGGCCTCCACTGCGGCGGCGGAGCCCGCGGTACCGGCCGGCACCGCCGTCAGGGTCGGCAAGCTCAGCGACGTCTCGGTGGGCGGCACGGCCACCGGGAAGGTGAACGGCAAGACGGTGGTGATCTTCCGGCCGGATGAGAAGACCGTCCTGGCGTACGACGCGACCTGCACCCATGCCGGCTGCCCGGTGGCGCCTGCCGGGGCGGACTTCGCCTGCCCCTGCCACGGTTCCTCGTTCAAGGGCGCCGACGGCAGCGTGGTCAATGGTCCTGCCCGCTCGCCGCTGGCCAGGCTGACGGCCGCGCTCGACGGCGAATGGATCACCGTCAGCGCCTGACGCCCCGCCACAGTGTGAGCGCAGCAAAAAACCCCGGCCGCCTCCTTGAGGGAAGCGGCCGGGGCCTTTCTTTGGCGTTGTACCTGCCTGGCGCCTAGACGCTCGGAGCGATCTCCGGGATGCGCGGCTTGGCGTTGCCGGCGAAGGTGAACTTCGCGTTGTCGCCTTCGCCCTCCACATCCACCACCACGATGTCGCCGGAGTGCAGTTCGCCGAAGAGGATCTTTTCGGAGAGCTGGTCCTCGATCTCGCGCTGGATCGTGCGGCGCAGCGGCCGGGCGCCCATCGCGGGGTCGTAGCCGCGGGTCGCCAGGAGCACCTTGGCCGCGGGCGTGAGCTCGATGCCCATGTCCTTGTCCTTGAGTCGCTTCTCGAGGCGGGTGACGAACAGGTCGACGATCTCGATGATCTCGTCCTGGGTCAGCTGCGGGAACACCACAACGTCGTCAACACGGTTCAGGAACTCGGGGCGGAAGTGCTGCTTGAGCTCCTCCGTGACCCGGGCGCGCATCCGGTTGTAGCCGGTCTGCGTGTCCGTGCCGGACTGGAAACCGGTGGCAACGCTCTTGGAGATGTCCCGGGTGCCGAGGTTCGTGGTCATGATGATCACGGTGTTCTTGAAGTCCACCACGCGGCCCTGGGAGTCGGTCAGGCGGCCGTCTTCCAGGATCTGCAGCAGCGAGTTGAAAAGGTCGGCGTGGGCCTTCTCCACCTCGTCGAACAGGACCACGGAGAATGGACGACGGCGGACCTTCTCGGTCAGCTGGCCGCCCTCCTCGTAGCCCACGTAGCCCGGAGGGGCACCGAAGAGCCGCGAGACGGTGTGCTTCTCCGAGTACTCGGACATGTCCAGGGTGATCAGCGCGTCTTCCTCGCCGAAGAGGAACTCCGCGAGGGCCTTGGCCAGCTCGGTCTTGCCGACGCCGGTGGGGCCGGCGAAGATGAACGAGCCGCCCGGACGCTTCGGGTCCTTCAGGCCTGCGCGGGTGCGGCGGATCGCCTGGGACAGGGCCTTGATGGCCTCGTTCTGGCCGACCACACGCTTGTGCAGTTCGTCTTCCATCTTCAGCAGGCGCGAGGACTCTTCCTCGGTCAGCTTGAAGACCGGGATGCCGGTGGAGTTCGCCAGCACCTCGGCGATGAGATCCTCATCCACCTCGGAGATGTCGTCCATGCCGCCGGTCTTCCACTGGCGTTCCTTCTCGGCGCGTTCGGCAATGAGCTTCTGCTCCTTGTCGCGCAGCGAGGCGGCGCCTTCGAAGTCCTGCGCGTCGATCGCGGACTCCTTCTCCAGCTTCATGGCCGAGATCTTCTCGTCCATGACCTTGAGCTCCGGCGGGGCGGTCATCCGGCGGATGCGCAGCCGGGCGCCGGCCTCGTCGATCAGGTCGATCGCTTTGTCCGGCAGGAAGCGGTCCGAGATGTAGCGTTCGGAGAGGCTGGCCGCCGAGGCGAGGGCGCCGTCGGTGATGGTGACGCGGTGGTGCGCCTCGTAGCGGTCACGCAGGCCCTTGAGGATCTCGATCGCGTCGGCGACGGAGGGTTCCTTGACCTGGATCGGCTGGAAGCGGCGCTCCAGCGCGGCGTCCTTTTCGATGTGTTTGCGGTACTCGTCCAGCGTGGTGGCACCGATGGTCTGGAGCTCGCCGCGGGCCAGCATGGGCTTCAGGATCGAGGCCGCGTCGATGGCACCCTCGGCCGCGCCGGCACCCACCAGGGTGTGGATCTCGTCGATGAAGAGGATGATGTCGCCGCGGGTGCGGATTTCCTTGAGGACCTTCTTCAGGCGCTCTTCGAAGTCACCCCGGTAGCGCGAGCCGGCCACGAGGGACCCGAGGTCCAGCGTGTACAGCTGCTTGTCCTTGATGGTCTCCGGCACGTCGCCGCGCACGATCGCCTGGGCCAGGCCCTCGACGACGGCGGTCTTGCCGACGCCGGGCTCACCGATCAGCACCGGGTTGTTCTTGGTGCGGCGGGAAAGGACCTGCATAACGCGTTCCATTTCCTGCTCGCGGCCGATCACGGGGTCCAGCTTGTTTTCCCGCGCGGCCTGGGTCAGGTTCCGGCCGAACTGGTCGAGGACGACCGAGCCGGCGGGGGTGCCTTCGGCCTGGCCGGGGCCAACGCCTGCACCGGTGGTTTCCTTGCCCTGGTAGCCGGAGAGCAGCTGGATGACCTGCTGGCGGACGCGGTTCAGGTCCGCCCCGAGCTTGACCAGCACCTGGGCAGCCACACCTTCACCCTCGCGGATGAGACCGAGCAGGATGTGCTCGGTGCCGATGTAGTTGTGGCCCAGCTGCAGGGCCTCGCGCAGCGAGAGCTCCAGCACCTTCTTGGCGCGCGGGGTGAAAGGGATGTGGCCGGACGGGGCCTGTTGGCCCTGGCCGATGATCTCCTGTACCTGCTCGCGCACTCCGTCGAGCGAGATGCTCAGGGATTCGAGGGCTTTGGCGGCAACACCTTCACCCTCATGGATCAGGCCCAAGAGGATGTGTTCGGTGCCGATGTAATTGTGGTTCAGCATGCGTGCCTCTTCTTGGGCAAGCACAACTACGCGACGGGCACGGTCCGTAAATCGCTCAAACATTTCGCCACACTCCTAGCTACGACGTACTTTGATGCTACGTGGCGGAGTTCGAGATTTGTGGCTTGTTCGCCACGGGGGAAACCGGGACGGGCCGGTGGCGTCGCATCCGTGGACGAAGGCGGCCGCCCGGTGCCCGCACTCGGGCCCGGGAGTGGCTGCGCTCCCGCCCGGTTACTGCGGCCGAAACCCGCACGGCACGGCGTGTCCCCGGCTAATGGCGGCATTCCCAGCCGGTAACCGGGCGGGAACGCGACGGCGCCGCCACAACCGGCCGGCGCACATGACAAAGCCCCCGCCGGAAGGCAGGGGCTTTGTCACTGGAAAATGCACCAGCAAGCCGGGTGCAGGCCGAGTACGGGCGGAAAGCTAGGAATTGGCCTTTTGGTACGCTTCCTGAATTTCAGCCTGGATACGGCCGCGGCTGTTTACCGCATAGCCGTTGTCCCGGGCCCACTGCCGGATCTGCGCCGAGTCCTGATTGCGGCCGCTCGTTACTTTAGTCCGGGTTGCCCGGCCGCTTGATGTTTTACGTGCATGGCCTACGTACCGCTCGAGTGCCGAGCGGAGTTCAGACGCATTGCCGGACGACAGGTCAATTTCATAACTGACGCCGTCCAGGCCAAACCGGACAGTTTCGTCCGCGGATCCCCCATCCAGATCATCAACGAGGATGATTTTAACTTTCTGTGCCATAAAGACTCTCTTTTCAAAAGGACGAGTATTTAGAAAAGCAGGATGTATCTGTAAAAAGTATCTATCCTTTTATGGCCGCGAGTCAAAGCGGAAAAATCCCGTCCAAAGAAAATCCACAGGAAGGAATAACTGCCAGTTTTAGCGCTGTTCGGGGGAATGCCCGTTTTCCGGAGCGGGATTCTGTTCCTGCCCGCGGGCCGCCGCCTCCGCCTGGGCGCGCGCTTCAGCCTGGCGTTCGGACTTGTCAGCGTTGAAGATCGACTTCATGGCGAACCAGAAAATGAGTCCGACCACAACGGATGGGAGCAGGACGGCAATGTACTCCATGCTCAGTGGCCCTCGGGCTTGAGCAGCGGGAAGAGGATGGTCTCGCGGATGCCGGCGCCGGTGAAGAGCATGACCAGCCGGTCGATGCCGAGGCCGATCCCGCCCATCGGCGGGGCGCCGTATTCGAGCGCGCGAAGGAAGTCCTCGTCCAGCTGCATCGCTTCGACGTCGCCGGCGGCGGACCGGCGGGACTGCTCGGTGAGCCGGTCGCGCTGGATGACCGGGTCAATCAGCTCGGAGAAGGCGGTGCCGCGCTCCATCCCGCCGATGATCAGATCCCACGCCTCGATCAGCCGGTTGTCCTCGCGGTGGTGGCGCGCCAGCGGCTGCGCGGAGGGCGGGTAGTCGTAGACGAAGGTGGGGTTGAGCAGCGTGGGTTCGACCAGCTCGCCGAAGAGCTCGACCACAAGCTTCTCGGCGTCCCAGCCGGCGTCGACCTTGACCTCGTGCTTGGCGGCGAGGGCCAGCAGTTCCGCGACGGGGGTCTCCGGGGTGATGTCCTGGCCCACGAAGTCGGAGAGGCCCGGGTACACGGCCATCCAGGCCCAGTCGCCGTCGAGGTTGATCTCGCCGGCCTCGGTCTGCAGCACGCGGCCCACACCGGCGGCGTCGGCGGCGTCGAGGATGATCTCCTTGATCCGGTCGGCCATCACGAACTGGTCGGCCCAGGCTTCGTAGGACTCCAGGGTGGTGAACTCTGGGCTGTGCGTGGAGTCGACGCCCTCGTTGCGGAACACGCGGCCCATGTCGTAAACCCGGTCGATCCCGCCGACGACGGTGCGCTTGAGGTACAGCTCGGTGGCGATGCGCAGCGTCATCTTCTGGTCGAAGGCGTTCATGTGCGTCTCGAACGGGCGGGCGGTGGCGCCGCCGTGCACCAGCTGGAGCATGGGGGTCTCGACCTCGACGTAGCCCTGGCGGTGCAGGGTTTCGCGGATGGAGCGGGTGATCGCGGCCCGGGTGTAGACCATTTCGCGGGCCTCGTCGCGGACAATGAGGTCCACGTAGCGCTGGCGGACGCGGGTTTCCTCGTTGAGTTCAGCGTGCAGCACCGGCAGCGGCCGCAGCGCCTTGGACGCCATCGACCAGGACTCGGCCATCACGGAGAGCTCGCCGCGGCGTGAGGAGATGACCTCGCCCTTGATGAAAACGTGGTCGCCGAGATCCACGAGGGACTTCCAGTCCGCGAGCGCTTCCTCGCCGATGTTGGCGAGGCTGAGCATGACCTGCAGCCGGACGGCTGTGCCGTCCACACCGCCCTCCTGCAGGGTGGCGAAGCACAACTTGCCGGTGTTGCGGATGAAGACGATGCGGCCGGTCACGCCGACGACGTCGCCGGTGGTCTCGTCGGCCACGAGGTGGGCGTACTTTTCGCGGATCTCAGTCAGCGAATGCGTCCGCTCGACCCCCACCGGATATGCCTCGATGCCGCGTTCGATCAACTTGGCGCGCTTCTCCATACGGACCAGGGTCTGTTCGCTGGCGTCGGAGTGCTCGTTCGGGTCAGGGGTGTTTTGGGAAGTCACAATCCCTAAGTTTACCGGGCATTCGGGACCGGCCGGTGCGGGAGGGGCGGGAATAGACCGGGAATACACTCACAGCTATGGAGACGTGGACGATTCGGACCGACGGCGGCGAGGGGCACCTCGAGCTGAACACGTTCCGGCCCGCGCCGGGAGCAACGCCGGAAGCGCCGTCCGAAGCCGCGCCGGAACCGGCGGCAGGGGCCGGCGTCGTCGTGGTGCACGGGACCTTGATCACCGCCGCCCTGTACCGCCCGTTCGCCCGGAGCCTGGCGCGGCTGCTGGGCCGCCCGGTGCACTGCTACAACCGGCGGGGCCGGGCCGGGTCCTCGCCGCAGCCCGCGGACTACTCGGCGGGGACCGAGGTGGACGACCTGGCGGCGGTGCTGCGCGAGACCGGCTCCACGGACGTCTTCGCGCACAGCTACGGCGGGTTCGTGGCGCTGCAGGCGGCCCGCAGTGTGCCGATCCGGCGCCTGGTGACGTACGACGCCGCCGTGTCGCTCGCCGGGAACCTCGCCAGCCGCTGGCGGCCCGAACTGGAGCGTTCGGTGGCGGCCGGCGAGCTGGACGCGGCGTGGGCGCACCTGGTCCAGGGGCTGGAGACCGCGGGCCCGGTGTCGAAACTGCCGCTCGGCGCCCTGCGTATGCTCAGTATCCTCTCGGCCCGGACCACCGTGGGCGCTCAGATGCGGGAGCTGCTGCCCACGGCCGTCGCGGAAATGCGCGCCGTGCTGGCCGCCGACGCAGAGCTCGCCGACTTCGCCGCCGTCACCACACCCACGCTGATGCTCACCGGCGGCTGGAGCCCGGACTACTTCGCCGAAACCGGGCGGCAGCTCGCGGCAGCAGTCCCGTCGATCGAGTTCGCCGTGGTGCCGGGCCAGCTACATGAAGGTCCAATCCGGCCCGGCAACCGCCGGCTGTCCCTGATGGCGGCCAGGTTCCTGCTCGGCTCCGGCACTCCGGCGCGGCTGGGATTCCGGCGCCGGCTGCGGCTGGGCCGCTGAGGTCTGGCACTAGAATCGGGGGCGACCTATGTCGAAAGGAACCCCTTGGCCAAGCTCTACTTCCGTTACGGCGCGATGAACTCAGGCAAGTCGACGGGCCTGCTGCAGGCCGCGTTCAACTACGAGGAGCGGGGCCAAAGGGTTGTGCTCGCCAAGCCGGACGTGGACACCAAGGGCGACGCCGACGTCGTGTCCCGGCTGGGGATGACGCGCTCGGTGGATTTCCTGGTCCCCGCCGGGGCCTCCGTCCGGGAACTGTTTTCCGCGCACGCCCACGGCGACGACCCGGACGCCCTGCTCCAGCACGTGGACACGCCACCCGTGGCCTGCCTGCTGGTAGACGAGGCCCAGTTCCTCGAGCCCGAGCAGGTGGACGACCTCTTCCGCATCGCCGTGCTGGACAACGTCCCCGTGCTGGCCTACGGCATCCGCACCGATTTCCGGACGCGCGCCTTCCCGGGATCGCTCCGGCTCCTGGAGATCGCGCACACCCTGGAGGAGCTCAAGACCATCTGCCGCTGCGGCCGCAAGGCCATCTTCAACACCCGCCGGATCGGCGACGAGGTGGTGTTCGACGGCGACCAGGTGGCGATCGACGGGCAGGACGCCTGGTACGAATCGCTGTGCGGCTCCTGCTATCTCGAAATCTCCGGCGGCAGGCTGGGCTAGCCGGGGCCACCCCTGCTGCGCGGAACCGGGCGCCTCGGCTAGGCTCGGAGCATGACCCGCGAGAACATCAGAACCCCCGACGGCGGCACCCTCGAGCTTTTCAGCACGGGCGCGGACCTCGCCTCGGCGGGTTCCGGCGTCGTCGTTGTGCCGGCCTCGATGGTGACGGCCGCTGACTACACCCGTTTTGCGCAGAAGCTCAGCGCCGCCCTCGGCCGTCCGGTCCACACCTTCAACCGGCGCGGCCGCGGCTCGTCCTCGCCGCAGCCGGAGGATTACACGCTGGACGTGGACATCCACGACCTGGATGCCGTGATGAAGCACACCGCGAGCACCGACGTCTTCGGCCACAGCTTCGGCGGCGCGGTGGCCTTGCACGCCGCGCGCACCCTGCCGGTGGAGCGCCTCGCCGTGTACGACCCGGCGGTCTCGGTGAACCACAGCGTCACGGCGGACTGGACCCCCGAGTACGAGCGGCTGACCGCGGCGGGCGACGACGACCGCGCCCTCGCCGTGCTGGTCCGCGGCCTGGAGACCGGCAGTGCCCTGTCCCGGATGCCGCTGTCCATGCTGACGCTGGCGAACAAGCTCACCGCCGGCACGCCCGTTGGCAAGCAGCTGCGGGAGCTCATGCAGACCGGGGTCCGCGAGATCAAGGCGATCATTGCCGCGGACATGCCGGCCGAGCCGTTCCTGGAGCTGCCGCTGGAGACGCTGATCATCGTGGGCGAGAAGAGCCCCGCGTACTTCGGCGTGGCCTGCGGGCAGATCCACGACGTGCTCTCCGGCTCCAGTTACACGATCCTGCCGGGCATGGGCCACGACGGCGTCAACAAGGCGCCGGACAAGCTCATCGCCGAACTCAGCGAGTTCTTCGCAGGCTAAGCCTCTCCGGCCCTGGGCCGGCCGGGTCAGTGGGCTGCGGGGCCGCCGGCACCCTCCGTCTTGCGCATTAGTACGGACAGTACGACGGCGGCGAGCGCTATCGCGGCCGCTGTCAGGAACGCGGCATGCATGCCGGCGACGACCCCGGAGCCGGCCGAGACGACCGCAAAGATCGAGACCAGCAGCGCGGTTCCGGCCGCGCCTGCGACCTGCTGCAGCGTGCTCATGATGGCGGAGCCGTGGGAGTACAGGTGCGGGGGCAGCGGGTTCAGCCCGGTGGTGAAGGCAGGGGTAAACAGCAGCGCCAGGCCCAGGCTCAGCGTCACGTGCAGGGCAATGATCCAGGCCACCGGCGTCTGGGCGTCCAGCCCGGAGAACTGCCAGAGCGAGAGCACCATCAGGGCCGAGCCCGTGACGGTCAGGGGAAGCGGGCCGACCTTGTCGAAGAGCCGGCCGATGAACGGGCCAAGCAGGCCCATCGCGAGCCCGCCCGGCAGCAGTGCGAGCCCGGTTTCCAGCGACTTGAGGCCGCGGATTTCCTGCAGGTACAGGGGCAGCAGGATGACCGCGCCGAACAATGCAATCATCGCCACCACGAGGAGCAGCACGGAGACGGTGAACATCCGGAAGTTGAAGGCGCGCAGGTCCAGGAGCGGTTCGTTGGACTTCTGCAGCCGGAGCTGGCGCAGGACAAAGGCCAGCAGGGCCACGACGCCGACGGCGAGCGCCGCCACCGCGGCGGCCGAGGGCCCTCCCTTGCCGCCGCCGATCTGGCTCAGGCCGTAGACGACGCCGCCGAACGCGGGCACCGTCAGCACCACGGAGAGCGCGTCGAGCCGGGTCTTTTCGTTTTCGCCGATGTTCCGCAGGAACCTGGCGCCGATGCCGAACGCCAGCAGGGCGATCGGCAGGACGAAGACGAACATAAACCGCCAGGAGAAGTGCTGCAGGATCAGCCCGGAGACCGTGGGGCCCATAGCCGGCGCCACGGAGATCGCGATGCTCACGTTGCCCATCACGGCGCCGCGGCGTGACACCGGGACCAGGGTGAGGATGGTGGTCATCAGCAGCGGCAGCATGATGGCGGTGCCGCCGGCCTGGATGATCCGGGCCAGCAGCAGGACCTCGAAGCCCGGCGCCAGGGCCGCCAGCAGGGTCCCCCCGGAGAACAGCCCCATGGCCAGCATAAAGACCGCCCTGGTGGAGAGCCGTTGCAGGATGAACCCGGTGGTGGGAATGACCACCGCCATGGTCAGCATAAAACCGGTGGACAGCCACTGGACGGTGGGCGCGTCGACCCGCAGATCCACCATCAGCCGCTGCAGGGCCACGTTCATGATGGTCTCGTTCAGGATCACCACAAAGGTGGCCACCAGCAGGGTCGCGATGATGGTCACGGACTCCCGGGACAGCTTCTCCGGCCCGGTTTCCTCGGTGCCCCCGCGCTGCGCCGTCGCCGGGACGGCGTCGTCGTCGGTCCGGGTCGGCGGCGCCACGCTGGCTTGGACGTTGGAAGGGGCACCTGCTGGCATGGGGATTCCCTCAGGGAGTTGAAGTGGATTCGGCGCGCATCGTCGCCACTACGATTTCCAACCAGCCGTTCGCGCCGGTAATTCCCGCTTTCCGGCATTCAGCGAACGCTCCCGCAGATCCGGCACCATCCCGTCGCACGCTCCCGCACATCCGGCACCAACCCGACGCACGCTCCCGCACATCCGGCCCCCTCCCGACGCACGCTCCCGCACAGCCTGCACCCTCCCGACGCACGCTCCCGCACAGCCTGCACCCTCCCGACGCACGCTCCCGCACAGCCTGCACCCTCCCGACGCACGCTCCCGCACAGCCTGCACCCTCCCGACGCACGCTCCCGCACAGCCTGCACCCTCCCGACGCACGCTCCCGCACATCCGGCACCCTCCCGACGCACGCTCCGTCGTCGCACCCCTCAGCTGCGGTAGGGTTCCTTCCCCGCCCGCCAGAACTGCGGGAGGGTTCCTTCCCTGCCCGCCAAAACTGCGGGAGGGTTCCTTCCCCGCCCGCCAGAACTGCGGGAGGGTCAGTCCGTGCCGGAGGAGGTCAGGAGTTCAGCGGGACGTTGTCGATCAGCCGCACCGGGCCGACTTTCGCCGCGATCAGCACCAGGCCCTCGCCGCGGAACGGGGTTTCCCGGCAGTTCTCGGCGAGGGGCTCGAGGGTGCGCGGATCCACGACGTCGAAATAGTCCAGCGCCACGAGCGGCTGGGACTCCACGAGCGCCCGGGCCGAATCCAGGTCGAGCGGCTCGTGGGCGTTGGCCCGCTCCTCGACCAGCCGCAGCGCCCGGGACAGCACGAGGGCGGCCTCACGTTCGGCGGCCGAGAGGAACCGGTTGCGGCTGGAGAGCGCCAGCCCGTCCGGGGACCGCACGATCGGCACCGGCACGATCTCCACCGGGAAGTTCAGGTCCGCGACCATCCGCTGGACCAAGGCCAGCTGCTGGGCGTCCTTCTGGCCGAAATAGGCGCGGTAGGCGGCCTGGCCTGCGCCGGGAAGCCCGTAGTGCAGCAGCTTCGCAACCACCGTCAGGGCACCGTCGAAGTGCCCGGGCCGGGAGGCACCCTCCCATTTTTCCGCAAGCACGCCGGAGGTGATCCGCACCATCGGTTCCCCGCCGGGGTAAACCTCCTCCACCGACGGTGCGAAGGCCAGGTCGACCCCTTCGGCGTCGAGCAGGGCCAGGTCCGCCTCGAGGGTGCGCGGGTAGCGGTCGAGGTCCACGGCCTCGCCGAACTGCAGCGGGTTGACGAAGATACTGGCCACCACAACGTCGTTCTGCTCGACGGCGGTGCGCGCCAGCCGGGCGTGACCCTCGTGCAGGGCGCCCATGGTGGGCACCAGCCCCTGCGACGTGCCGCCCTTTTCGGTGAGCAGGCGTGCGCTCTCCTTGCGGAGCTCCGCCGCCGTGGTTACAAGCCGGATGGCCATCTCAGGGTCCTTCCTCGGGATGCGGGCCGTCGGTACCGGGGCCCTCGAGGGCCTGCCCGATGCCGTCGATTTGCTCCGGCCTGAGCAGCCCGCGGCTGCCGGCACGGCGGGCCGTCGCCCGCGCCATGGCCAGGTACGCGTCCAGAATATCGCCCGAGCCGCCGCCGAGTTCGCGCAGGGCCTCGGTGTGCGCGGCGACCGTCCCCACGTCCCCACGCGCCACGGGCCCGGTCAGCGCGGACTCCCCCGAGGCGAGGGCGTTCTCCAGGCTGGCGCGCAGCAACGGACCCAGCATACGTTCCGGTGACTCGACGCCGACTTCGCGCAGCAGTTCGGACGCCTGCGCCACCAGCGTGACCAGGTGGTTGGAACCGTGGGCCAGGGCAGCGTGGTACAGCGTGCGGTCCCCCTCGGCGATCGCTACCGGTTCGGCGCCCATCTCCACCACGAGGGCCTGCGCGATCGGCAGCATGGCCGGATCCGCCGTCACGCCGAAGCTGCACTCCAGCAGCCGGGTGAGGTCAAGGCTCATGCCGGTGAAGGTCATGGCGGGGTGCAGCGCCAACGGGATGGCCCCGGCGGCGCGGACCGGATGCAGGATCCCGACGCCGAACCGCCCCGAGGTGTGGGCCACGAGCTGGCCGGGCTGCCAGGCCCCGAGCTTCGCGAGGCCATCCACGAGGGGGCCGAGGGCGTCGTCCGGGACGGCCAGGAGCACCAGTTCGGCGCGTTCCACGATGTCCTGCACCTCAAGGATGGGGACGCCGGGCAGCAGTGTTTCGGCGCGGTCGCGGCTCGCGTCCGACACGGCGGAGACCCCGACGACGGCGTGCTCCGCGGCGCGCAGGGCCGCCCCCAGGACGGCCCCCACCTTGCCGGCTCCAATGATTCCGACGCCGAGGCGTCCTGGCTTAGCCATGCGGCGGCCCTTCCTGTGGTGCGGGTTCGACGGCCTCGGGTTCGACGGGTGCGGCCCCGGCGAGCCAGTGTTCGCTGGTCTGCCGTTTCCGCGCCGTCCGGGCGCGGGCCGCCTGCGCGTCCAGCAGGGCCCGGGCCTCGTCCAGCCCGGCCTGGACCAGCCGTGGCGCCACCGGACCGGCGGTGGTGTGCAAGACCAGGTCCGCGATCCGGAAGCGCCGGGCCAGCGGCCCCTGCTGCAGCGCCATCGACTGGGTGCGCTGGTGCGGAACCAGCACGAGCTGGCGCCACCAGCGGCCGGAGCGGATCAGCAGCGCGGTGCCGGTGGCGGCAAAGCCGTTGCGCCGCCAGCCCAGCGGGGCCAGCAGGCGCGCCCGCCGCGGGGTGGTGACGAAGCCGCCGTCGTCCGCGGCTGCGGAAGCGCCCGGAGCACCGGGGGCGCCGCCGTCGGCCGGGGCGAGTCCGTGCAGTCCCGCGGTGAAAACCCGCACGGGGTCCGGGGTCCCGGGATCGGGAAGGACCAGCGACAGCATGGTGAGCACCTCCGCCAGGGTCCCGACCGGGAGCAGGGTGGTCCGGGAGGAACCCTCGCCGTTACTGCCCGCGGCCCCGTAGCCGGCCACGTTGACCTGGATCCGGTACCAGCCGAAGATCCGCCACAGCGGGGGCTGGCTGACACGCAGGGCCTGGATCCGGCCCGGCGGCAGGGTCTGCGCCTGGGTGTCCAGCAGGCCGTAGTGCAGCCGGATCCCGTCGGCGGAAACGGCGGCGGCGAAGTTATAGCCCTTGTTGAAGGAGTTCCAGTACGCCGCCACGAGGCCCAGGCCGGCAGGGATCAGGTAGAAATAAAAACTGCGGTTCTCGGTCACGGCCGAGAGCACCACCGAGGCCGCGGCTGCCAGGACAATGAAGACGCTCTGCTCGCTCAGCACCAACGATCCGGCCAGGCGGGGCGGTGGAATGATCAGCACGGTGTGTTCCGGAGCCTCCACTGCGGCCGGGACCGGCGGCCCGGGACGCGCCGTCGCGCCGGCGGGTCCCGACGCGCCGGCGGCTCCGGAGGCGCTGGCCAGGATGGCCGCGCGGAGCCGGCGGGCCTCGTCGGCGCGCAGGTAGGCCAGGTGCACCGCGGACTGGCCGGCGTCGGCCACCTCGAACCTGAGCTCCGCGAGCCCGAAGATCCGTGCGAGCAGGGGCTGCACGACGTCGATCGCCTGGACCCGGTCCAGCCTGGCCTGGCGCTGCTGCTTGAACAGGAATCCGGTGTTGACACGCACGTAGCCGTCCGCCACCTGGTAGCGGGTGAAATACCAGCTCAGCACAAAGCCGAGCACGGTCAGCAGCAGCACCGTGCCGCCGCCGAGCAGCAGCCAGGGGGCGCGTCCGGCGAGCCGCTCGTCAAAGACCGGGCCGCCCTGGAGCAGGCGTTCGAAGGAGTCGCGGCCAAAGAAGAAGAAGAGGGCGGCCAGCGCCACCCAGCCCCGGACAAAGGGCGACGCCGGATGCACGCGCTGCCAGCCGTCGCCGGTGGCCGTCACAGTCCGGCCAGCCGGGCCTCGCCGCGGGCGGAGAGCTGTTCACGCAGCCGCGCCCCTTCGGCGGCAGGCAGGCCGGGGATTTCAGCGCTGGTTCCGGCCGAGGCGGTGTGGAGCTTGAGCGTGCACAGGCCGAGGCCGCGTTCCACCGGGCCCGCGCCGATGTCCACGTACTGCATCCGCCCGTAGGGCACCACGAGCACGCGCTGGAAGAAGATGCCGCGGCGGATCAGCAGGTCATCCTCGCGTTCGGCGTAGCCGATGGACCGCACCTGGCGCGGGATGAGCAGCAGCCGCCAGAGGGCCAGCAGGAAGGCCGCGGCGGGGACGGCAACGGCGAGCCAAAGGGGGGGCCAGGTCCACGCCCCGTTCAGGACCAGCACAAGCGGCAGGGACAGCACCACGACGGCGATGAGGTTGCCCAGCGCCCAGCCGACGACCCGCACGGTGACGTACTTCGGTGAGACCCGCAGCCAGGACACGCCCGGCGGGTCAATCGCCTCGGTACGCATATTCGCCCTCCGCCTTCGGTTTGCCGCGCTTGCCCTGCAGCCCCGGGGTCCCGTCGGCTTCACCGTCCTCGGGCGGAATGCGGCAGAACCGCTCCACCACCAGGCCCACCACAATCATGACGAGGGCGCCGCCGGCCATGATCAGCGTCTGCCAGGTGATGGCCTGCCCGCTGCGCACATTCCACAGCCGGAGCTGGTCCAGGAAGATCCCGGCGTGCCAGCCCAACAGCATGGCGCCGGTGTACGCGCACGCCTGGGCGAGGACCAGCGTCCAGGCGGCCAGGATCGGGTTGAGCATTTTCTTCTTCTTGCCGTTGCGCCAGCGCAGTACCCGGATCCCGAGGACCAGGGTCAGGACCACGATCACGCCCATGGTGACCAGGCCGGTCAGCGGCAGCACCGGGGTGGCCAGGCTGTAGCGGCCGGCCATCAGGGTGGCGAACCAGCCCGCGGCGGCCAGTCCGACGCCGATCACCAGCAGCACGAGGGGGTTGGTCAGCTTCACGGGGCCCCCACCGCGCCGGCGCCGGCCACGCCGTTGAGGCCCTCGAAGCCGTCGAAAGGCCTGAGGTCCGGGAAATCGGCGGCCCTGGCGGCCAGTTCGCCCACCCGTTCGCCGTTGAGCTCGGCCGCGGGGTCGATCAGGGACCACGGGTACAGCACGAAGGCGCGTTCCGCGGCGCGCGGGTGCGGGAGGGTCAGTTCGGGGTCGGAGCTCACCAGGTCGCCGTAGGTGATGATGTCGACGTCGAGCGTACGGGGGCCCCAGTGGACCTCGCGCACACGCAGGTGCTTCTGCTCCACCGCGTGGCAGTGCCGCAGCAGTTCCTCGGGGCTCAGCGAGGTTTCGACGGCGATCACCATGTTCAGGAAATCGGGCTGGTGGGCGGGGCCGCCAACGGCCTTCGTCTGCACGATCGGCGAGATGGCCAGCAGCCGCACTTCCGGCGGGTCGACGAGGTCGGCGACCGCGGCGGAAAGCGTGTCGTTGCGGGCCCCCAGGTTGCTGCCGAGGGCGATCACGGCCCGCGTGTAGGCGGCGGGCTGGACATTCATGGCCGGTCCCGGTGCACGCTGACGGACACGTCGCCGAAGTCGACCTCGATCGGGGCCTGCGGCTTGTGCACCGTGATGTCCACCGCCGCCACCGGGAAGCGCTGCAGCACGTCCTCGGCGATCCGCACGGCAAGGGCCTCGATCAGGTTCACCGGCGCGCCGGTGATCCAGCCGCGGATGACCTCGGCCACCTCGCCGTAATGCGCGGTGTCCAGGACGTCGTCGGACGTCGCGGCCTTGCTGAAGTCCAGGTGCAGCACCGCGTCGACGGCGAACGGCTGGCCCTCCCGGCGTTCGAAGTCGAACACCCCGTGGTGCCCGACGGCGGTGACACCGCTCAGCGTGATCCGGTCCATGGGCCGGCCGGTCAGCTGTTGCCGGGCGCGGCGGGCACCGGCGACGGGCCGGCGGCAGGGGCGATGCGGGCGGCGACCTTGACGGCGTCGAGGCTGGGGCCGACGTCGTGCACGCGGACCGCCCAGGCGCCACGGTAGGCGCTGATGGCGGTCACGGCGGCGGTGGCGGCATCCCGTTCCTGGGGCGGGGCGGACTTGCCGGCGACGGTCAGCAGGCTGCCGAGGAAGCGTTTGCGGGACGCGGCAACGAGGACCTTGTGCCCCAGCCCCTGGAGCACGTCCAGGCCCCGCAGCAGTTCCCAGTTCTGCGCCTCGGTCTTCGCGAAGCCCAGTCCGGGATCCACGATGATCTGCTCCGGCGTGGCGCCGGCGGCGTACAGCCTGTCCCGGATTCCGGCGAGTTCGGCGGCGACGTCTTTGGCCACGTCCCGGTAGTCGGTCAGCGAGTCCATGGTGCCGGCGTCGCCGCGGCGGTGCGTGAGGATGTAGGGCGCCCTGCTGCGCGCCACGAGCTCAATCATTGCCGGCTCGATCGTGAGGCCGGAGACGTCGTTGATGATCGTGGCCCCGGCGGCCAGGGCCGCCTCGGCGGTGGCCGCGTGGGTGGTGTCGATGCTGACCAGGGCGCCGGCCTTGACCAGGGCCTCGATCACGGGCAGCACCCGGCGTTGTTCCTCCTCGACGCTGACTTCGGCGGCGCCGGGGCGGGTGGATTCCCCGCCGACGTCGATGATGTCCGCGCCGGCGTAGTACATCCGCAGGCCGGCGGCGACGGCGGTGTCGGAGGTGGCGTGCTTGCCGCCGTCGCTGAACGAATCCGGGGTGACGTTCAGGATCCCCATCACCAGCGTCCGGTCCGTGGGCAGGTCCTTGAAGCTCGCGGCCGGGCGCGGCTTGCGCAGCACGGGCAGGGGCGAGGTGGCAGGTCCCGTTCCGGGGGCTGCGGCGAGGGAGTCCATAGTGTGGTTTTCTTACCTTCCGAGGATGAGGCTCATGGCTTCGGCGCGGGTGGCCGGGTCATGCAGTTGCCCGCGGACCGCGCTGGTGACGGTCCTCGCGCCGGGCTTGCGGATGCCGCGCATGGACATGCACAGGTGTTCGCATTCGACCACGACGATCGCGCCGCGCGGCTTCAGGTGGGTGGTGAGGGCTTCGACGATCTGGGTGGTCAGCCGCTCCTGCACCTGCGGGCGGCGGGCGAACATGTCCACCAGCCGGGCCAGCTTGCTCAGCCCGGTGACCTTTCCGTCATGCGAGGGGATGTAGCCGACGTGGGCCACCCCGTGGAACGGCACCAGGTGGTGCTCGCAGGTCGAGTAAAACGGGATGTCCTTGACCAGGACCAGTTCCTCATGGTCCAGGTCGAAGGTGGTGGCGAGGATCTCCGCCGGGTCGTGGTGCAGACCGGCGAACATCTCGGCGTAGGCCTTGGCCACCCGCTTCGGGGTGTCGAGCAGGCCGCTGCGGTCCGGGTCTTCGCCGATGGCGAGCAGGATCTCGCGCACCGCCGCCTGGATCCGGGGGCGGTCCACCTTGCTGCCTGAGCGCCCATCCCCCGCCGCCCCATCCACAGGGAGGGGCTCGGCGGTGGCGGGAACGTCGTCGTCGTCGAAGTAGGAAGTCACAGAAGAAGCCTAGCCGGGATGGCCGTCGGGCCCCAGATCGGTCACGCCGCCTTGGAAGGGCTCCTGTCCGGGGACACCCTGGGCGTGCGGGGGCCGGGTGTCCAGCGGCTCCTCGAGCCGGGCTTCCTTGGCTTCCTCCTGCGCCTCGCGTTCGGCTTTTTCGCGGCGGGACTCCACCGGGCCGACGGCCTGTATCGGCCGGCTCTCCTTGGAGAGCCAGATCTCGCGGAAATCGCGCTTGCGGATGTTCGTGAAGACCTGGGCGATCTCGTGCTGGTTCAGGGTTTCGCGTTCCAGCAGCTCCAGCGCCAGCTGGTCCAGGACGTCGCGGTTTTCGGTCAGGATGGCGTAGGCCTCGTCGTGCGCGCCCTCGATCAGGCGGCGCACTTCCTCGTCCACCACGTAGGCGATCTGGTCCGAGTAGTTGCGTTCGTGCCCGGCGTCGCGGCCCAGGAAGGGCTCGCCGCCGCCCTGGCCGAGGCGCACGGCGCCGACGCGCTCACTCATGCCGAATTCGGTGACCATCTTGCGGGCGATCCCGGTGGCCTTCTCGATGTCGTTGGATGCACCGGTGGAGGGGTCGTGGAAGACGAGTTCCTCGGCCACCCGGCCGCCCATGGCGTAGGCCATCTGGTCGAGCAGTTCGTGGCGGGTCACGGAGTATTTGTCGTTCTCCGGGACCACCATGGTGTAGCCGAGGGCGCGGCCGCGGGGCAGGATGGTGATCTTGGTGACCGGCGCCGAATTCCGCAGCGCCGCCGCCACCAGGGCGTGTCCGCCTTCGTGGTAGGCGGTGACCTTGCGCTCGTGTTCCTTCATGACCCGGCTGCGCTTCTGCGGGCCGGCCATAACACGGTCAATCGCCTCGTCGAGGGCGCGGTCATCGATCAGGTTGGCGTTAGACCGGGCCGTCAACAGGGCGGCCTCGTTGAGGACGTTGGCGAGGTCCGCGCCGGTGTAGCCGGGGGTCTTCTTGGCGACGGCCTTGAGGTCGACGCCGGGAGCCATCGGCTTGCCCTTGGCGTGAACCTTCAGGATCTGGTCGCGGCCAATCAGGTCCGGGGCCTCGACCGAAATCTGCCGGTCGAAACGGCCCGGTCGGAGCAGGGCGGGGTCGAGTACGTCGGGGCGGTTGGTCGCAGCGATCAGGATGACGTTGGTCTTGACGTCGAAGCCGTCCATTTCAACCAGGAGCTGGTTGAGGGTCTGCTCGCGTTCGTCGTTGCCGCCGCCGATCCCGGCGCCGCGGTGCCGGCCGACGGCGTCGATCTCGTCCACGAAGATGATGGCCGGTGAATTCTGCTTGGCCTGTTCGAACAGGTCGCGGACACGGGAGGCGCCGACGCCGACGAACATTTCCACAAAGTCGGAACCGGAGATGGAGAAGAACGGCACGCCGGCCTCACCGGCGACGGCGCGGGCCAGCAAGGTCTTGCCGGTGCCGGGAGGGCCGTACAGCAGCACGCCCTTGGGGATCTTGGCGCCCACGGCCTGGAACTTGGCCGGTTCCTGGAGGAACTCCTTGATTTCCTGGAGTTCCTCGACGGCTTCGTCGGCACCGGCGACGTCGCTGAAGGTCACCTGCGGCATGTCCTTGTTGACCATCTTGGCCTTGGACTTGCCGAACTGCATGACCTTGGAGCCGCCGCCCTGCATCCGGGAGAGCAGGAACCAGAACAGCACACCCAGCAGCAGCACCGGGACCAGCAGGGAGAACAGGCCGGAGAACCAGTTGGTCTCAACCGGCTGGTCCGTGAAGCCGCTCGGCGGCTTCGAGTCGGTCACGGCCTTGACGACGTCGAGCGCGCGGGCGTTGACGAAGTAGAACTGGACGTTCTTGCCCTTGTCCTGCCCGTCGACCTGCAGGTTGTCCTTCAGGACCAGGTCCACGCGGTTCTCGGCGTCGAAGATCTTGGCCTGCTCGACCTTGCCGCCGGCGGTCAGGAGCGCTAGGCCCTTGTCCGTGTCGATGCGGGCCGAGCCGCCCGGGGCCAGCGTGGCAAAGGCCAGCAGGAGCATGCCGATTACAACGACAATCCAGATGCCCGGGCCCTTGAAGAAACTCTTAGCTTTCATCTGATCGGGGGCTGGCCCCGTCCCTCCTGGTAGTGCTGCACGGCGACCGATTTGCGCGCGTGGGTGCTGCGTCAGGTTCTAGCTATACACCGTCGCAGTGACTCACGCACGGTCAAAGCCAAAAGTTCCCTGTCGGCGTAGCGGAGGGCTGTGCGGGTGCGGAATTGACCCGCCGCCGGGCCGGAGGAAGGACCCGTGGTTACTCGTAAACGTGCGGCGCGAGGGTGCCGACGAAGTCGAGGTTGCGGTACTTCTCGGCGTAGTCCAGGCCGTAGCCGACGACGAATTCGTTGGGGATGTCGTAGCCGACGTACTTGACGTCGATCTGGACCTTCGCGGCGGTGGGCTTGCGGAAGGCGGTGCAGATCTCCACCGAGGCGGGGCCGCGGGATTCCAGGTTGGTCTTGAGCCAGGAGAGCGTGAGGCCGGAATCGATGATGTCTTCGACGATCAGGACGTCCTTGCCCATCAGGTCGGTGTCGAGGTCCTTGAGGATCCGGACAACGCCGGAGGACTGGGTGCCGGAGCCGTAGGAGGACACAGCCATCCAGTCCATCGAGACGTGGCTGTGCAGCGCCCGGGCCAGGTCGGCCATGACCATAACGGCGCCCTTGAGCACACCGACGATCAGCAGATCGCGGCCTTCGTAGTCCTTGTCGATCTGGGCAGCGAGTTCAGTGATCCGGGTCTGGATCTGCTCCTTGGAGTAGAGAACGTGCTTGAGGTCTGCCTGGACGTCGTTTGAATCCACCAATGGCTCCTGTGTAGATGCGGGTGCGACTATTCTTGGGGCGGTTTTTGAGGCCGGAATACAAGCTTCCCACAGCGTGCGCCCCCGCGGGGAACGCCGGCGGGTGCGGACGGCTCCGCCGCGGACAGCTGGGCGAGCGAGAGCCGGTAGACGCTCACGCCGCCGGGCAGCTCCACCGGCCCGGCCGATCCGTGCCGGCGCAGCAGCGCTTCGGCGGCCAGCAGCCGCTGGTAGCTGGGCTGTTGGCCTCCAACGGCGGCGGCGGCCTTGGCGATCACCCGGAACCTCAGCGCCGGCGCCAGGTCGCGCAGCGCGGCCTCGGGCAGGGCCAGCTCCGCGCCGAGCTCCGTGCCGGTGCGCTCCTGCAGCCGGGCGAAGGTGTCGTTTGCCACATCCTCGAGGTAGTCGGCGTCGAGCTGCAGGATAGCCGCGGTCCGGGCCAGCGACTCGGCGACCCCGGGCCCGAGTTTGTCCTCCAGCATCGGCAGGACCTCCACCCGGGTCCGGGACCGCGCAAAGGAGGGGTCCTCGTTGCTGGGGTCGTGCCAGGGGTCCAGTCCCTCGACGGCGCAGATTTCCAGCGTTTCGGCCCGGCGCAGGCCCAGGAACGGCCGCAGCAGGCGGCCGCGGACCGGCCGCATCCCCGCCAGCGAGCGGGTTCCGGAGCCGCGGGCCAGTCCCAGCAGGACCTGTTCGGCCTGGTCGTCCAGGGTGTGGCCGAGCAGGACGGCCGCGGCGCCGGTGTCGTCGGCGGCGGCCTCGAGGGCGGCGTGCCGGGCGTCCCGGGCGGCGGCTTCCGGGCCCATCCCGGTGGGGGCGACGTCGACGGTCCGGACCTGGACCGGGGCAAGGCCCAGCTCGGTCAGCGCCGCGGCTGCAGCGACGGCGACGGCGGCGGAACCGGGCTGCAGCTGGTGGTCCACCACAACGGCGCCGACGGAGACCGGGTGCCCGTCCACATGGCCGCGGCGGGCGAAGTAGGCGGCGACGGCGGCGAGCGCGAGCGAGTCGGGGCCACCGCTGCAGGCCACGAGGACCCGTGCGGGGTAGCCGGCGTCGGCGAGGGCGTCCTGCAGCATTTTCCGCGCCTTGCCGACGACGGGCGCCAGCCGGCCGGGCCGGCGCCGTCCGCGGGAAGCCGCCGGCAGGTCCGGGTGGGTATTGGCGGGCACGGGGACTAGAGCCCCATCCGTTCGAGCCAGAGCTTCGAGTCGTGGATTTCGGGTTCGGTGGGGAGGTGGTCGGCGGACTCCCAGACCCGGTTGAAGCCTTGCATCCCGGCGGCGTCGACCACTTCGCGGACGAACTTCGAGCCGTCGCTGTACTGGCGCATCTTCGCGTCCAGGCCGAGCAGGCTCCGGATGAACTTCTCGATGGTGCCGCGGTCCTTGCCGCGGGCGTTGAAGCGCTGCCGGATGGTCTTGACCGAGGGCACGATGCTGGCGTCGACGGCATCCATCACCACGTTGGCGTGGCCTTCCAGCAGGCTCATCACGGCGGTGAGGTGGGAGACCGCCGCCCGCTCCTCGGGGTCCTGGAGCAGGTCCAGGATGGCGCCGCGTCCCGGCGCCGCGCCGGGGCCGGAGCGGTCCCGGAGCGATTTCGCGGCCGCGGCGGCCCGTTCCATGATCGAGTCGACGTTGCCCAGCAGGTGGACGCTGAGGTTCTCGATCTGGTCCAGCATGTGGTGGCGCAGCCACGGGGCGGCGGCGAACTGCACGCGGTGGGTCTGCTCGTGCAGGCACACCCAGAGCCGGAAATCCTCGGGCGCGACGTTGAGCTCGCGTTCCACTGAGACGATGTTGGGCGCCACGAGGAGCAGCCGGCCGGCGGCGGGGGCCGTGGAGTTCGGGGCCAGGGCGGAGAAGGGGTCGTACTGGCCCAGGACCTTGGAGGAGAGGAATGCCAGGATCGCTCCCAGCTGGCTGCCCGTGATGGCGCCGCTGACGCTGGCCGCGCCCGGGCCCACGGTCCCGCGGCGGCTTTCGAGCATTTTCTCGATCGCCGGCTGCAGCATCACGGCGAAGCTTTGCGTGTTGGCCTTGGCCCAGGAGGCGCGGTCCACCACCAGGACGGACGAGTCGCGGAGGTCGCGGGCCGCCTCAAGCCCGGTGATGTCGTGGACGTGCGGTACGGAGATGTCCGCCATGAGCCGCAGGTTTTCGACGGCGGCGCCGATCTCCGCGGACCCCAGCGTCGGGCCGGCCGGGGTCAGCCGCGCCGCGGTGGAGGCGGCCAGGTCCCAGTTGATCAGGGCCTGGGCCTGGGCTGCGGTCCCGGCGGGGGCCTGGGCTGATGTCTCGCGCGAAGAGGACTCCATAGCCCCCATCAGATCACAGCGGGCCGGCAATCCGCCTTAATTCGTCGGCCGGCGAACGCGCAGCCGGTGATCGCCGGTTAGACGGTTCCCTGCAGGTTAGACGTCTCTGCGCATCGAGTGCGCGGGGAACCGTCGAAACGGCGCAGCCTCAGCGGCAGCCGCAGGCGGCCAGGGCGGAGGCGGTCCGATCCAGGGCTGCCTTGTTGCCGGCCGCGCCGGGCGTCAGGTTGTTGCCTATGAACGAGAAGACCAGCAGCCGGCCGTCGGCGTCCACCACGTAGCCGCTGAGCGCGATCACCGTGTTCAACGTTCCGGTCTTGGCCCGGACCAGTCCGGCGCCCCGGGCGGTGCTGGTGTCCGTGTACCGGCTGCCGAGTGTTCCGGTCAGCCCGGCCACCGGGAAACCGGCCAGGGCGGAGCGCAGCCGGCTGTCCGCCCCGGTGGTCATCGCCCGGACGACGGCGGAGAGCTGCCGGGCCGAGACCTGGTTCGCCAGGGTCAGTCCGGCCAGGTCGGCCGCCCGGAGCGTGGCCGACGGGATCTTCAGCTCCTCGAGCTGTTGCAGCACGGCGGCGACGGCGCCGTCGTTGCTGGCCGGTTTGCCGCTGGCCGACGCCACCATCCTGCCCATGACCTCGGTGAGGTAGTTGTCCGAGGTGCGCAGCAGCAGGTCCACCTGCTGGCCTACGGTAGCCGACTCGATCTGGGCCAGGACCTTCCCGGCGCGCCCCCCGGCCTGGCTGCCGGCGTCGCCCGGCGTCTTCTCCGGGGCCTTCTCCGTGGCCGGCACCCGGGCGACGCCGGGCGTCACGGTGATCCCCGCGGCGGCGCCGGCGGCCGTGAGCCGCGCCGCGAAGGCCTCGGCGGCGGCCATGGCGGCGTCCCGCGGGCGGGGACCGGTGGTGGTGCCGGGTTCGAAGCGCGCCGAATTCAGGGCCAGCGGGAATAGCGGGGCCACCTCGCCGGCGGCAACGTCTTCCGGGCTCCAGGCCGGGCTGAGCGGCGGGCCGGTGAACAGAGTGTCGTCCAGCAGCACGGTCACCGGGCCGGAGACCCCGTCCTGCTGGAGCCCCTGGACGGTGGACTGGGCCAGGGTGGCGAGCCCGGCACGGCCCAGCACCGCATCCGGCGCCGACTCCCCCGCGCCCAGCAGCACGTCCCCGCCGCCGGTCAGGACAACGGTTCCGGGCGCGGTGCCGGCAACGGCTTTGGTGCTGAAACGCCGGTCCGGGCCGAGGGTGCGCAGCGCGGCCGCGGCGGTCAGGAGCTTGATGTTCGAGGCCGGGGCGCGGACCTCGTCGCCGCCCCGGTCAAAGAGGACCTCGCCGGTGACGGCGTCCTGCACCACCCCGGTGAAGGACCCGGCGCCGTCGGCCTTCAGGGTGGCATCGAGCTGGCCGGCGAGCGCCGCGGCATCGGGTACCGGCGCCGCATCACTGAGCGGCCGCGCACCCCCGCCCGGGCCGCCGGCGTCCGGTGCGCTCAGGGTGGCGGGCAGCTGCTGCCAGGGTCCGGCCGCCACCGGCTCCGGCGACCGGGCGGGACCGAGGAATCCGGGGCCGACCGCCATGCCTGCGGGGAGAAGGAGCGCCACCACCAGGAAGGTCAGGAGCACCATCGGGACGATGCGGCCGAGCCGTGCGGACGCCGGAGCCGTGCTGGCGCGGCGCTTACTGCGTGTCATGCTGCTGCTGGTCCTTAGTCCCGAAATGTCCCCACTAGTTCCTGAAACCTGGGCCTGTCGCTATATCCTCAATAGTAGTCGGCGGCACCGGCACTGCTTTTTCCATGCCTCACGTGTGCCGCGCACCCCCCTGAATCCGTCGAGGAGCATTCCATGAAGCATGACGTGACCATCGAGATCCCCAAGGGATCGCGCGTCAAGTACGAAGTCGACCACGAGACCGGCCGCGTCCGCCTGGACCGCGTCCTGTTCACCTCCATGCAGTACCCGACGCACTACGGTTTCTTCGAGAACACCCTGGGTGAGGACGGCGACCCGCTGGACGCGCTGGTGCTCCTGCAGGACTTCGATCTGCACCCCGGGGTGATCGTCGAGGCACGCCCGATCGGCGTCTTCAACATGACCGACGACGGCGGCGGCGACGCCAAGGTCCTCTGCGTGCCGGCCGATGCCCGCTTCGACCACATCAACGAGATCAGCGACGTCAGCGAATTCCTGATCAAGGAAATCGAGCACTTCTTCACCCGGTACAAGGACCTGGAGCCCGGCAAGTGGGTCAAGGCCGAGGGCTGGGGCGACCGCGCCGCGGCCGAAGCCGAACTCGAAGCCTCGATCAAGCGCTTCGTCCCGCACACGCACTAACGCGTCCGTAACACCAACGCGGGGTCACTTTCCGCCTATCCGGCCGAGAGCCATGGGCCGCAAGTGACCCCGCGTTGCGGTTTAAGCCGCCGCGGGGGTTGCCAGCCGCGGGTCAGGATTGTGTGAAATTGTTGGTCCATGAACGCCGAGCCAGCCTTTAGCCCGCCCTGCGGCCCGGTCACCGGATGGCGCGACGGCGCCGTGCTCCGGGCCACGGGTATTCCGTATGCCACCGCGGCGCGGTTCCAGCCCCCGGCCAGCGCCCCCGACTGGACCGAGCCGCTCCCGGCCACCTCGCCCTCCCCGGCCTGCCCGCAGGCCCCGGTCCCGTTCCTGGATGACATCCTCGGCACCCGGTACGGGGAACTGCCCGGCAGCGAGGACTGCCAGCGGCTCTCGATCACCCTCCCCGCGGACCTGCACGACGGCGAACGCGTGCCGGTGATGGTCTGGCTGCACGGCGGCTCCTACACCTCCGGCTCCGGGGACCTGGCGATCTTCGATCCCAAGGCCCTCGTCGCCGAGAACCGCGTGATCGTGGTCTCCGTGACGTACCGCCTGGGCCTGTTCGGCTACCTGGCCACCGGCACCGGCCGGCCCGCGAACCTTGGCCTGCTGGACCAGCTCGAGGCGTTCCGCTGGGTGCGGCGCAACATCGGCGCGTTCGGCGGCGATCCGGAGAACGTCACGGCATTTGGCCAGTCCGCCGGCGGCGACGCCGTCGCGCACCTGATGTCGACGCCGGAGGCGCCCGCCTTGTTCCGGCGCGCGATCATCCAGAGCGCGCCGCTGGGCATCACCCGGGGCCGGGCAAAGATGAGCGCCGCGATGGGTGTGGCGGCCGAGGCCGTCACCGAGGACACCCCGGCAATGGACGTCGTGGAGATCGAGGGGCACGTCTCCCAGGTGGCCCGGAAATACGGGTTGATCGCGGCCATGCCGTTCGGCACGCAGTACGGGCATGCCCCGCTGCCGCCGGAGACCGCCATTGAAGACGCCTGGAACTCCACGGCCCCCGGGATCGAGGTCCTAATCGGGCACACCTCCGAGGAAGCCCGGATGTTCCTGCCGCGCAACCGTGCAGTCAGCCGCGTGGGCCGGATCCCGGTGCTCGGCCCCGCCGTCGTCAAGGCCATCAGCTGGGCCGTGACCGAGGCGGTCTACGGCAGGGCGGCCCGGCGGTTTGCCCGCCGGCATGCCCGGGCCGGGGGCACGGCCTACCGCTATGTGCTCTCCTGGGCCGCGCCGGGAAACCGCTATGGCGCCGCACACACCGTGGACCTGCCGCTGCTGTTCGGCAACGAAAAAACATGGGCCGGAGCCGGACTGCTCGCCGGCGCCACGTGGGAGGACATCAACGCCCAGGGCCGGGAAATCCGTGCCCTGTGGGCCCGCTTTGCCGCCGGCGGGGGCCTGGAGCGCCGGGGCGGGATCCCCGGCGCCCTCCGGTACCGCGCGGCCTGATCCGTGTCAGGGCTCCTGCCGCACCCGGTCCCGGGCGGTCCCCGGTGAAAACCCTCGGCGTCGACCTCGCGGCAGCCACCAAAAAGACCGCGGCGGCCGTCCTCGAATGGGGCGGCGGCGGCGCCCGGCTGCTGCACCTGGCGCTGGGCGTCGACGACGGCGAGATCGTCCGGCTTTTCGGCGCCAGCGACCTGACCGGGATCGACTGCCCCGTGGGCTGGCCGGACGCCTTCCTGCCGTTCATCGCAGCGCACCTCGCCGGCGACGCGCACCCCGTGCTGGAGCACGACGGAATCGAGGGCCGGAGGCTGCTGGCCTACCGGGACACCGACCGCTTTGTCACCGCCCGCACCGGACTGATCCCGCTGAGTGTCTCCGCCGACCGGCTGGCCCACCCGGCGATGCGCTGCGCCGTTATCCAGGCCAAGATCGCGGCGGAGCACGGGCCGCAGGCCAGGGACGGCAGCAGCAAGCTGGCCGAGGTCTACCCGGCCGCGTCGCTGAAATCGTGGGGGCTGTCGGCGCGCGGCTACAAGGGCCGCGGCGGCGAGGAAACCCAGCGGCTGGCCGGGCTCCTGGACGGGCTGAGGCGGGCGGCGCCCTGGCTGGACCTGGCCGGACACGACGGGCGGCTGGCCGGCTCCGATGACTTGTTCGACGCGCTCATCGCCTCCCTCACCGCCCGGGCCGTGGCGCTGGGCAACACGCTCGGGCCCGACGCAGCCCACGCCCGCGCGGCCCGGACCGAGGGCTGGATCCACCTGCCCACCGGCGGCCTTGACGCCCTCCCCGGCCCCCGGCCGTAGCGAGGCGGCTGCTCCGGCCCGACTATTCCGCGCCGGCTACTCCGCGCCGAGGGTCCAGCCGCTGATCTCCTTCGCGTCCTCACCGTGCTCCCGGGTGTGGTTGTGCGCGCGGATGCGCCGGTCCTGCAGCGACTGGCGCAGCAACGAATGCCGCTCGGCCAGGCCGGGTACCCGGTCGATCGCGTCGATGGCCAGCTGGAAGCGGTCGATCCCGTTGAGCATGGCCATATCGAACGGCGTCGTTGTGGTGCCTTCCTCCCTGTAGCCGCGCACGTGCAGGCCGTCCTGGTTGGTGCGGCGGTACGCCAGCCGGTGGATCAGCGAGGGGTAGCCGTGGTAGGCGAAAATGATCGGCTTGTCCGCCGTGAAGATGCCATCGAAGTCCCGCGGGGTCAGTCCGTGCGGGTGTTCCGCGGCGTCCTGGAGCCGCATCAGGTCCACCACGTTCACCACCCTGATCTTCAGCCCCGGCGCCCCCTCCTTGAGCAGTTCGGCTGCGGCGACGGTTTCCACCGTGGGGACGTCGCCCGCGCAGGCCAGCACGACGTCGGGCTCCTCGCCGGGGACCTCGGAGCCGGCGAATTCCCAGATGCCCAGTCCGCGCTGGCAGTGGTGCGCCGCGTCGGCCGGTCCCAGCCAGGTGGGCGAGGGCTGCTTGCCGCTGACGACGATGTTCACGTAGTCCCGCGACCCAAGGCAGTGCTCCATCACCGAGAGCAGGGTGTTGGCGTCCGGCGGCAGGTAGACGCGGATGACCTCGGCTTTCTTGTTCACCGCGTGGTCAATGAACCCCGGGTCCTGGTGCGAGAAGCCGTTGNGTGTTGGCGTCCGGCGGCAGGTAGACGCGGATGACCTCGGCTTTCTTGTTCACCGCGTGGTCAATGAACCCCGGGTCCTGGTGCGAGAAGCCGTTGTGGTCCTGCTGCCAGACATGCGAGGAGAGCACGTAGTTCAGCGAGGCGACGGGCTGGCGCCATGGCAGCTCGCGGTGGACCTTGAGCCACTTCGCGTGCTGGTTGAACATCGAGTCGACGATGTGGATGAACGCCTCATAACAGCTGAACACGCCGTGCCGGCCGGTCAGCAGGTAGCCTTCCAGCCAGCCCTGGCACAGGTGTTCGCTGAGGACCTCCATCACCCGGCCTGCGCGCGCCAGGTGCTGGTCGAGTTCCTCGATCCGGTACTGCCAGACCTTGTCCGTGACCTCATAAACGTCCTGCAAGCGGTTCGACGCCGTCTCATCCGGGCCGAAGAGCCGGAAGGTTTCCGGGTTGAGCGCGATCACGTCCCGCAGCCACGCGCCGAGGGTGACCATGGCGCCGACCCGTTCCCGGCCCGGCTGGGCGACGTCGACTGCGTGGTCCGTGTAGCCGGGGAGCTTGAGGTCGCGCAGCAGGATGCCGCCGTTGGCGTGCGGGGTGGCGCTCATCCGCAGCTGCCCGGCGGGGGCGTTCGCGGCCACGTCGGGCCGGAGCCGGCCGTCCCCGTCGAACAGTTCCTCCGGGCGGTAGGACTTCAGCCAGCGGCCGAGCTGCGCGAGGTGTTCGGAGTTGGTGCGCACCTCGGCGAGGGGCACCTGGTGGCTGCGCCAGGTGCCCTCAACGTGCAGCCCGTCGACCGTTTTCGGCCCCGTCCAGCCCTTGGGCGAACGCAGCACGATCATCGGCCACGTGGCGGCGGGCGCGTCGTTGCCGTCCGCGCCGGCCCCTGTTGTCGCGGTCCTGCGGGCCGACTGGATGTCCCGGATGTCGGCCAGGCAGCGGTCCAGTACGGCGGCGAAATCCCGGTGCGCCGCCGCGGTGTCCTCCGGATCCGCGACCGTCACGAAGTACGGCTCATGGCCGTAGCCGCGCAGCAGCTGCTCCAGCTGGGCCTGGGGCATACGCGCCAGAATCGTGGGGTTGGCGATCTTGTACCCGTTCAGGTGCAGGATCGGCAGCACCGCCCCGTCCGAAGCCGGGTCCAGGAAGTTGTGGGAGTGCCAGCTGGCGGCCAGCGGTCCTGTCTCCGCCTCGCCGTCGCCGATCACGACGGCGGTAACCAGCCGGGGGTTGTCGAACACCGTGCCGTAGGCGTGCGCCAGCGAGTACCCGAGTTCGCCGCCTTCGCTGATGGAACCCGGGGTTTCCGGGGCAGCGTGGCTCGGTATGCCGCCAGGGTAGGAGAACTGCCGGAACAGCTCGGCCAGCCCGTCCGCGTCGGGGCCGACATTGCTGTAGATCTCCGAGTAGGTCCCCTCCAGCCACGCGTTCGCGACCACGGCCGGTCCGCCGTGGCCCGGACCGGCGACAAACAGCATTTCCTGCTCGTCCCGGCGGATGACGCGGTTCAGGTGGGCGTAGATGAAGTTCAGGCCAGGGGTGGTTCCCCAGTGGCCGAGCAGCCGGGACTTGGTGTCCTCGGCGCTGAGCGGCTCGCGCAGCAGCGGGTTGGCGCGCAGATAGATCTGGCCCACCGAAAGATAGTTCGCGGCCCGCCACCACCGGTCCACGAGCCTGAGCTCTGCAGCGTCGGCCGTGTCCGCGGCCCCCTGCCCGGTCCGCTCATTCAACCCATCCACCACGTGCGTGCTCCGCTTCCGTCCGTGCCGCCGGCGGCGACGTCCTCCCCCATCGCAACATCTCCGCGGGCGGGAAACAAGCCCGCCGGGGCCCCGGCCGCAGCAGGGCGGCAGGGTCTGCGGCGGGTTGTTACGGGGCGGTTACCGGCTGCTTGCCTCCCCTTGGGCAAACGGTAGTGTGTCATCCAGTATGTTCACGCTGACCATCAACCAAACCGACAGCCGGCGAGACGGCGATCGGGTGCCGCAGCTCCTCAAGGACCTGCGGCACATTCCGGCGCGCCTGGATTTCGACCGCTCGGTGGAGGACGAGGTGCAGGGCATCGTGGACTGCCCGCGGCAGGCGGTCGAGGCGGCCCTGGTCGCCCTGCGCACCGGTGCCTGGTATGTCGGGATCGGCGTCGGCCCGGTCAACGAGCCGCTGCCGAACCAGATCAAGGACGCCTCCGGCCACGGCCTGGTCTACGCCCGCCGGGCGGTGGACCGGCTCAGGAACAGCAAGGAGCGCGTGCCGGTGGCGGTCGAGGGCCCGTTCGCGGACCTGGCCGCCGAGGCCGAGGCCGTGCTGCGGCTGCTGGGCCACATCGTGCACGACCGCAGCGCCGCCGAGTGGCGGGTGCTGGATCTGCTGACCCCCGGCGTGCGCGGGCAGCAGAAGGCCGTCGCCGAGGAGCTGGGCATCACTACCCAGGCTGTCAGCAAGGCCGTGGCCCGGGCCCAGTGGAACGAAGAGCACGCGGCGCGGCCGGCCGCAGCCCGGCTGCTGGCCCTGATCCTCGACGTCCGGTAGCGGCTAGCCCCGCGGAGAACCTAGCGCAGGATGCTGCGCAGGACGTGGGCTGCGCCGTCGTCGTAGACCGAGTGGGTGACCTCGTCGGCGGCGGCGATCACCTCAGCCGGTGCCTGGCCCATCGCCACGCCGCGGCGCGCCCAGGTGAGCATTTCAATGTCGTTGCGGCCGTCGCCGACCGCCACCGTGCGGTGCGCCTCGATGCTCAACCGCCCGCGCAGTTGTTCGAGGGCGCTGGCCTTGGTCACGCCGGCGGCGGCAATATCCAGCCAGGCCGTCCAGCCCACCGAGTAGGTGACGCCGGCGAGGCCGACGTGGCGGATCGCCGCGTTGAATTCCTCGGGCGTGTTCTCGGAACTGAACACCACAACGCGCACGGCGGTGGCCTCGAGCATGGTCTGGAAGTCGACGCCGATCGCCTCGACGCCGAAGCTGGCGTCCTGGAAGCGTTCGGTGGAAAGGAAGTTGCCGTTCTCGTCCTCAAGCGCGTACTTGGCGGAGGGCAGCCGCTTGCGCAGTGCCCGGAGCGCGGGGCCGGGGTCGAACGTGGCCTTGTGCAGCACCTCGTAGCCGTCGGCCAGCCCGGAGTCCAGACGCAGGGTGACGCCGCCGTTGGAGCAGACCGCGTAGCCGTTCTGGATGCCGATGTGCTCGATGATGGGCAGCGTGGCGTTGAGCGAGCGGCCGGTCGCGATCATCACCTCGTGCCCGGCGGCCACCACGGCCTGGGCGGCTTCCCGGACGGGGACGGACATGTGCCCGTCGTGGTCGACGAGGGTTCCGTCGACGTCGAGGGCGATCATCATTTTTTCGTTTGCGTCTCGCTGGTCATCGTTGCCAGCGACTGAGGTTTCAGTCAATGTTGTCATTCCACAAGTAGAGCAGACACCGCCGACACCGGCTAGGACGCGCGCCACAGCGCGGGGTGAAGCCTGGGTGAACAGCGGCCGACGGCGGGTGGCCTGGAGGACGGATCGCTTAGACGGATCGCCTAAAGGACGGGGAGCACGGTCATGCCGCCGAGGTACTTCTGCAGCGCCGCGGGGACGTTGACCGAGCCGTCCGGGTTCTGGTGGTGCTCCAGGATCGCGACGATCCAGCGGGTCGTGGCGAGCGTGCCGTTCAGGGTGGCCACCGCGCGGGTGCCCTTGGGCGCCCCGTCCTCGGTCAGCACGCGTTCGCGGATGTTGAGCCGGCGGGCCTGGAACGTGGTGCAGTTCGACGTCGAGGTCAGCTCGCGGTACGCGCCCTGCGTGGGCACCCAGGCTTCGCAGTCGAACTTGCGGGCGGCCGAGTTGCCGAGGTCCCCGGCGGCCGTGTCGATCACCCGGTAGGGCAGCTCGCACTTGGCCAGCATCTCCTCTTCCCAGGCCAGCAGGCGGGCGTGCTCGGCGGCGGCCTCCTCGACCGTGGTGTAGATGAACATCTCCACCTTGTTGAACTGGTGGACGCGGATGATGCCGCGGGTGTCCTTGCCGTGCGATCCGGCCTCGCGGCGGTAGCAGGAGCTCTGCCCGGCGTACCGGATCGGGCCGCCGGTGAGGTCCAGGATCTCGTCCGCGTGGTAGCCGGCCAGGGCCACCTCCGAGGTCCCCACCAGGTAGAGGTCGTCCTCCGCGAGGCGGTAGATCTCGGCGTCGTGCTTGACGTCGAAGCCGGTGCCCTGCATGGTTTCGGGACGGACCAGCGTGGGGGTGATCATGGGGACGAAGCCGGCGTCGATGGCCTGCTCCATGGCCATCTGCAGCAGCGCCATCTCCAGCCGGGCGCCCACACCACGCAGGAAGTAGAAGCGCGAGCCGGAGACCTTGGCACCGCGCTCCATGTCGATGGCGCCGATCAGTTCGCCGATTTCCAGGTGGTCCCGGGGCTCAAAGTCGGGGAACTCGCGCGGCGTCCCGACCGTCTTGACCACCACGTAGTCGTCTTCGCCGCCGGCGGGGACGCCGTCCTCGACGAGGTTGGGGATACCGCGCAGCAGTTCCTCCTGGGCGGCCTGGGCGACGTCGGCCTCCGCCGAGGCCTCCTTGACCGAGGCGGCGAGGACTTTGACCTCGGCGAGCAGGGCCTGCTTTTCCTCGCCCTTGGCCTGCGCCACCTTCTTGCCGAAGGCGTTCTGCTCGGCGCGCAGGTTCTCGAAACGGATCAGCGCCGCGCGCCGGGCCGAATCCGCGGCGATGATCTCGTCCACCACGGATTCATCGGCGCCGCGGGCGCGCTGGCTGGCCCGGAACTTGTCCGGATTGTCGCTGAGGTCTTTTACGTCGATCACCAGATAAGAGTATCGAATCCGGGGGGTGCCTTTCGGCCGTCCTGCCGCGCCGCACGGCCGGGATAGTGTTGGAGCAACATGCGCGACTGGCTGCTCTACCTCGTCATCGCTGGGGCCCTGGTATTTGCCGTCTCCAGTTGGTGGGGTGTGCGCCGGCTGAAGGCCAAGCACACGCGCAGCGCCGTCTGGGAAGAAACGCACAACCCCGGCCTGGGCAGGCAAAAGGTCGCGGTGGTGCTGAACCCGATCAAGGCGCGGTCCGCGGAGGCCCGGGTGCTGGTCGAGAGCGCCTGCCTGGCGGCCGGCTGGGAGGCCCCGCGGTTCTTCGAGACAACCGCCGAGGATCCCGGCTTCTCACAGGCCCGGGCCGCCGTCGAGTACGGGGCCGACGTCGTCCTCGTCGGCGGCGGCGACGGCACCGTCCGCGTCGTGGCCGACGTCCTCGCGCACACCGACATCGCCATGGGGCTGCTTCCGCTGGGCACCGGGAACCTGTTGGCCCGCAACATCCACCTGGACATCGGGGACCTGCACGGCTGCGTGGAGACCGCCCTTTTCGGGCACCAGCGCTTCATCGACACCGCCCGGATGACGGTGGAGAACGCGCTGACGGGGCAGTCCGCGGACCACGCCTTCCTGGTGATTGCCGGCATCGGCATGGACGCCGAGGTGGTGGGCGACACCAATGACGGGCTCAAGAAGGCGGTGGGCTGGCTCGCCTACACGGAAGCCGGGGTGCGGCACCTTCCGGGCCGCCGCAAAAGGGTCGCCATCTCGCTCGATGACCAGCCTGAACAGTCACGGAAGATCCGCAGCGTCCTGTTCGCCAACTGCGGGCTGATCCCCGGCGGCATCGACTTCATCCCGCAGGCCATGATCGACGACGGGATGCTGGACGTGGTGGTGATGAGCCCGCGCAGCGCGATCGGCTGGCTGGCCATGTACTGGAAGATTGTGCTCAAGCACAAGCGGAACCTGCCGGTGATGACGTACTACCGCTCGGCCAAGATCGTGATCAAGTGCGCCGAGCCGATGCCCACCCAGGTCGACGGCGATCCGTCCGGGGAGGCCACGACGGTCACCGTGCAGATCGCGCCCGGTTCACTGCTGGTCCGGGTGAAGGAAGGCGTCGGCCGGGAAGACTAGCTGGCTTCCTTCTTGGCGGCTTCCTTCTCCGCTTCGGACTTTTTCGCCTCCGCTGCGGCCTTGGCGGCGCGGGCCTCGGACTGCTCGCGGATCATCGCCTGCTCCTCTTCGAAGCGCAGCCGGTCCGCCCGGTCGGCGTCGTCGCCGTCCCAGTCCTGGTTGTCAGCCGTCGGCTTGGGATTGACAATCATTCCCTGGCCGTCATTTTCTGTGCTGGTGCCTGACATGGCCCGCTCCCTCCGGTGGACTACCCCAATATGGATCAGGCAAGCATACGCACAGTTTTCAAGGGGTGGAAGTGCCGGATGAGGCATTTGTCTACGCTGTGGGCGAAGCCTCCGGGTTATATTCCTGCACCACAGATGCCCCGCTGAGTATGTCTTCGACCCAGGCGTGGGCGGCGCGGAAGGCCTGGTCAGACGTGTGCGGGGCGACGTCGGCGCGCTGGCCGTCCGCCCGCCCGTAGGAACCCAGGAAGCGGGTGGCCGGGCTGATCCGGTGCAGCCCCGCGAGGGCGTCCGCCACCCGGGCGTCACCGACATGGCCGTCCGCGTCGATGCTGAAGAAGTAGTGGCCCAGGTACTGGCCGGTGGGCCGGGACTCAATCCTGCTCAGGTTCACGCCGCGGGTGGCGAACTGGTCGAGGATTTCCATTAGGGCGCCGGGCCGGTCCTCCGGCAGCGGGACCACCACGGTGGTCTTGTCCGCCCCGGTCCGCTCCGGCAGGACACCCGGGCGCCCCACCAGCACAAAGCGGGTCACGGCGCCCGGGTTGTCGCCGATGTTTTCGGCAAGCACCGCCAGACCCGGCTGCTCGGCGGCGACGATCGGGGCACAGATCGCGGCGTCGTAGTGCGGACCGTCCTCCAGCAGGCCCATGGCAGCGGCGGCCGTCGAGGACCCCGGGATATATTCTGCGTCCGGAATATTCTGGTCGACCCAGAGCCGGCACTGCGCCCAGGCGTGTCCATGGGTGGAGATCCGGCGGATGTCACCGATCGTGACGCCGGGCCGGGCCACGAGCACAAAGCTGATGGGCACGAGCGCCTCGCGGAGGATCCGCAGCTCCTGCCCCGTGGCAATCGCGTCCAGGGTGGCGGTGACCCCGCCCTCCACGGAGTTCTCGATCGGCACCATCGCCGCGTCGGCCGATCCGTTGCGGACCTTGTCCAGCGCGGTATTGACGTTCGAGGAGGGGATGCGGACGGCATCCGCCGCGCCGGGCACCTGCATCAGAGCCGCCTCGGTGAACGTGCCTGCAGGGCCGAGGAAGGTGTAGGTGACTGGGGCGGCGGGCATCGGTTTTCCTTTGTTTACAGGATGACGGGCTTGAGCCCGCTGTCGGAGACGAGCGGCAGGCCGTTCTCAAGCCACTGGTCCATGCCGCCGGCAACGTTCAGTGCGGAGTAGCCGTGGCCAACCAGCCACTGCGCAGCACGGAAGGAACGTCCGCCGGTGCGGCAGATGACATAGAGGTCCTCGTCCGGATCCAGTTCATCGAGCCGGGCCGGGAGCTGGTCAAGGGGGATGTGCAGGGCGTGCTCGGCGTGGCCTGCCGCCCACTCGTAGTCCTCGCGCACGTCCAGAAGCCGCGCCGCCTCGGGGATATCGGAAACGGTCACGGTCTCGATCTCGCTCATGGTCGTCCTCTCCGCTGGAACCAAGTCTGCTTCCAGCGTATCGCCAGCGCCTGGAACGCGTGCCCAACCCGGCGGCACGTTACGCTTCTGGGGAGCGCAAAGGAGCCCCTTGGCCGAGATCCACGAACTATCAGCCGTCGGGCTCCGAGACGCCCTGCGCTCCGGAGAGCTCTCCGCCCGTCAGGCCACGGCGCACTTCCTGGACCGCATCGCGGACAACAACCCGCACCTTGGCGCGTTCATCACGGTCACCGCGGAACAGGCCCTCGCGGACGCCGCCGCCGCGGACACCCGCCACGCCCGCGCGGCCAACGATGGCGGCCCGGCCCTCCCGCTGTTGCACGGGATGCCGACGGCGTTCAAGGACCTGACCGACGTCGCCGGCGTCGTCACCACCCACGGCAGCGCCGCCCTGGAGCACAAACCGGCCCCGGCCGACGGCGCCCTCGCCGCGGCGCTAAAGGGCGTCGGCGTCATCTCGCTGGGCAAGACGCAGGTCCCGGAATTCGGGCTGACGGCCTACAGCGAGAACCGGATCGCCCCGCCCTCGCGCAACCCGTACGCACTGAGCCGCAGCTCCGGCGGCTCCTCAGGCGGCAGTGCTGCCGCCGTGGCCGCGGGGCTGCTCCCCTTTGCGCCGGGATCCGACGGTGGCGGCTCCATCCGCATCCCGGCCGCGGCCTGCGGGCTGGTGGGCCTGAAGCCGGGCCGCGGGCTGGTCCCGGCAGGGGAAAGCACCGGTGACCCGGCCAGGCTGGTGGTCGCCGGCCCGCTGGCCCGCTGCGCTGCGGATGCCGCCCTGCTGCTCGACGCGCTCGTCCCGGCGGAGAACGCACCACGTGCGTCGGGGCGGTCTCCCGGGCCCAGGGGCAGCTACCTGGCGCTGGCCGGCCAGGATCCGCCCCGGCTGCGGATCGGCGTCAGCCTGGACAGCCCGTGGCAGGCGGTGTTCCCTTTCACGCCGGACCGCGAGGCCCTCGACGCCCTGGCCGCGGGCATCAGCCTGCTGGAGGCTGCCGGGCATGAGACCGGCGAAGCCCCCATCCGTTACGACAACCGCTACCCCGGTACGTTCACGACAGCCTGGACCGCCGGCGTCGGCGGTGCCCGGATCGCGCCGCAGCGCGAGGCACTGCTGACCCCGCTGACCCGGACCTTCCGGCGCCGCGCCCAGCAGCGCAGCGCGGCGAAGCTGGACGAGGCCCTCGGGTTCCTGCGGCAGTTCGAGCGGGACACGGTGGCGCAGTTCGCCGCCTGGGACCTGGTCCTGAGCCCGGCGCTGGCGCAAACGCCGCGACCGGTGGGCTGGTTCACCGGCGCCGGGCACGGGGACGGTTACTGGCCCGCCGCCGAGCGGGCCACGGATGCGGACGAGGACTACCGCAAGCAGTGCGAGTTCGCGCCGTGGTCCTCCCTGGTCAACGTGTGCGGGCTGCCCGCGATCAGCATCCCGGTGCACTGGACCGGCGGCGCCCCGGGGTCCGGCGTGCCGATGGGCATCCAGCTGGTGGGCCCCGTGGGCTCCGAGGGGCTGCTCCTGCAGGTCGCCGCGCAGCTGGGTTTCTAGCCGGCCCGCGGCGGGGATTTCCCGGGCCGCTCCCGCGTGGGGTTTACTGGTGCCGACGCGGGTCAACGACAGGAGAGCGATCGATGAAGATCACCGGAGCAGTGCTTGAGGAAATCGGCCGCCCCCGGCCCTTTGCGGAGTCCAAACCCATCAGCATCGCTGAGCTGGAACTCTCTGCCCCCGGGCCCACGGAAATCCTTGTCCGCCTCGAGGCCGCCGGCATCTGCCACTCGGACCTCAGCGTCGTCGACGGGAACCGCGTCCGCCCGGTGCCCATGCTGCTGGGCCATGAAGCCGCCGGCCGCGTCGTCGAGGTCGGCGCCGACGTCACCGACCTTCAGCCCGGCCAGCGCGTAGTTATGTCCTTTTTGCCGCGCTGCGAGCAGTGCGCCAACTGCGCCGCCGACGGCCGGCTGCCCTGCACCGCGGGTTCGAGGAGCAACGGCGAGGGCAGCCTGCTGCACGGTTCCATGCACCTGAGCCGCGGCGGCGAGACCGTCTACCACCACCTCGGTGTCTCCGGATTCGCCAGCCACGCCGTCGTGGACCGGGCCTCCGCGGTGCCGGTCGACGACGACATCCCCGCGGACATCGCCGCGGTCCTCGGCTGCGCGGTGCTCACCGGCGGCGGCGCCGTGCTGAACGCGGCGAAACCCCGGCCCGAGGACAGCATCATGATCGTGGGGCTCGGCGGCGTCGGCATGGCCGCGCTGATCACCGCCGTCTCCCAGGGAATCTCCCGGATCGTCGCCGTGGACACCCTGGCCGAGAAGCTGGACCACGCCCGCCGGCTCGGCGCGCACGAAACCTACACCCCGCAGCAACTGGCAGAACAAGGCGTCAAGGCCAAGTTCGTCGTCGAATGCGCCGGCAGTGCCCGGGCATTCGAGACCGCGTTCGCCGCCACCGACGTCGGCGGCACCACGATCACGGCGGGTCTGCCCTCCCCCGATTCCCGCGCCCAGCTGTCCCCGCTGACCATCACGGCGGAGGCCCGCACGATCGTTGGCAGCTACCTCGGCTCGGCGGTCCCGGCACGCGACATCCCCAAGTACGCCCAGCTCTGGCGGGACGGGAAGCTGCCGGTCGAGGAGCTCATTTCGTCCCGCATCGCCCTGGCGGACATCAACCAGGCCATGGACCAGCTGGCCGACGGCAAAGCGGTCCGCCAGGTCATCATGTTCGACGCCGGGTGAGGGCAACCGGGGCGGATCCAAAGGGCGAAACACCCTCGAATTGACTTGCCCCGGGCCGCCGCGGATGTGACAATCGCGCGCCGCGGTGTCAGCATTAAGTAAATGAGCACAACTCATTTAGCCAATCCCCCCGCTACAACGCCGGGCGATACCTCGTTTTTTGGCCACCCGAAAATGCTGGCCAGCCTCTTCTCCGTAGAAATGTGGGAGCGCTTCTCCTTCTACGGAATGCAGGGGATTCTTCTCTACTACATGTACTTCACCGCCGCTGAGGGCGGCCTGGAGATCAACAAGGCCCTCGCCGCCAGCCTTGTCGGCGCCTACGGCGGCGGCGTCTACCTTTCGACCATCCTGGGCGCCTGGCTCGCGGACCGGCTCTTCGGCTCCGAGCGGGTGCTGTTCGGCTCCGCCATCATGATCATGGCCGGCCACATCGCCCTCGCCCTGATCCCCGGCGTGCCGGGCCTGATTGCCGGCCTTGTGCTGGTGGGCGTCGGCTCCGGCGGCCTGAAGGCCAACGCCACCGCACTGGTCGGAAGCCTGTACCGCGAGAAGGACGAACGCCGCGACGCCGGGTTCTCCATCTTCTACATGGGCATCAACGCCGGCGCCCTGATCGGCCCGCTGGTCACCGGCTGGCTGCAGGAGAGCCAGGGCTTCCATTGGGGCTTCGGCGCCGCCGCCGTCGGCATGGCGCTGGGCCTGGGCATCTACGCCCTCGGCCGCAACAAGCTCCCCGAGGAGGCCCACCGGGTTCCGAACCCGCTGCCCGCCGCGGAGCGCACCAAGTACGGCCTGATCTTCGCCGGCATCGCCGCGGTCATCGCCGCGCTGCTCGCCACCGGCACCGTGAACGCGGACAACCTCGCCATGTCGATGGCCTATGCCGCGATCGGCGCCTCCGTGCTCTACTTCGTGCTGATCTTCAGCAGCAAGAAGGTCAACGCCACCGAGCGCGGCCGGGTGGCAGCGTTTATCCCGCTGTACATCGCCTCCGCCGCGTTCTGGGCGCTCTTCCAGCAGCAGTTCACCTTCATTGCCGTGTACTCGGAGGAGAAGCTGGACCGGAACCTGTTCGGCTGGGAAATGCCGGCCGCCTGGGTCCAGTCGATCAACCCGGTGTTCATCATCATCTTCGCCGGTGTTATGGCGGCGCTGTGGACCCGGCTGGGACGCAAACAGCCCGGCTCGGCGCTGAAGTTCTCGATCGGACTCTTCGTGATGGGCCTCGCCTTCTTGGCCTTCATCCCGCTGGCCGGCGAGGGCAAGACGCCGCTGCTGGCCCTGGTGGGGATCCTGCTGCTGTTCACGCTCGCGGAACTGTTCCTCTCGCCCATCGGCCTGTCGGTGACCACGAAGCTGGCGCCCAAGGCCTTCCACACCCAGATGGTGGCCCTGTTCTTCCTCTCGGTCTCGCTGGGCACCACCCTGGCCGGGATGCTCACGGGCCTCTACAACCCCGACGACGAACTGCCGTACTTCATCGGCGTCGGCGGCACGGCGATGCTCCTGGCCGTCGGCCTGGCCGCGGCCTCCCCTGCCATCAAGAAGCTCATGGGCGGCGTACGCTGAGCTGAATGAGCACCCGACATCGCCCGCCGGTTGAGGCCCGCGTCTACGTCCCCGCCCCCGGCGAGGCGTCCGACGTCGAACCTGTGCCGGCGGGCGATGTCACTGAGGGCGTGGTGCGGGTGGGCGGCACCATCCGCCGCCCGCACCAGCCGCAGTCCCTGGCCGTCGCCGCCTACCTGGACTGGCTCGAAGATGCCGGTTTCGAGGGCGCCCCGAGGTTCCTGGGCCGCGACGCGGAGGGCAGGGACGTGCTGACCTTCCTGGCCGGCGAATGCGCCGGGCCGGTCCCGGAGGCCTGGGTCCAGTCCGAGGAGCTGCTCGCGTCCGTCGCCCGGCTGCTCCGCCGGCTGCACACGGCCTCGGCCGGTTTCGTGCCGGCCGCGCATCCGTTTCCGCCCCGCTATACCCCGCCGGGCGCGGTCAGCCCGGAGCCGGCAGAACTCGTTTGCCACCTTGACGTCACCCCGCAAAACGTTGTGGTCCGTGAGGGGCTCGCCGTCGGGCTGGTGGACTTCGACCTCGCCGGCCCCGCCACGGCGTTCAAGGATTCCTTCAACACCGCGTCACACTGGGCACCGCTCCGGGACCCGGCCGACGGGTGGCCGGGCTGGGAAGCCAACGACCCGTTCCGGAGGCTCCGGATTTTCGCCGACGCCTACGGCTGGACCGATGCGGAACGGCATGCGCTGCCGGCGTTTGGGATCGAGGCGGCCGCGCTGAGCTACCGGCGGATGGAACACAACGCGAGGGTCCTCGGCGGCGGCTGGGCCCGGATGTGGGGCGAGGGCGTCGGCGGCATGATCCGCCGCCGCGGCGCCTGGCTGGAGGCCAACGCGGACCGATTCGTGGACGCCCTTACCGGCCGATGAAGTCCGCGTTCGAGAAGGCGACGCCAAGGGTGACGACCACCAGCACCGTGATGGCAATCGCGACATAGCCCAGGACCAGGCCGGCGATCGCCATGCCCCGCCCGGCCGGCTCCCGGCTCAGCGCGAGATGCCCGAGGACGACGGCGGCCAGTTGCGGGAGCAGGAAAAAGCCGAAACCCAGGAAGGACGCGATGCCACAGCACAGGCTCGCGATGCTCAGGACCTTCGGAGCGGCGGCCACGCCGTAGTAGTTCGGCTGGCCGTAGGCATCGGCGTGCGGTCCCGGCGGCCGCCCGTAGCTGCCCGGGTAGCCGGCCGGCTGCCCGAGGTGCGGTGCCGACGCCGGCATTGGCGGGACATGGCCGTCGGGACCATACGGCGGGCTCCAGGGCGGCTGGTCCCCGCGCTGCGCCCCATGGTGCCTGGTCTGATCGGTCATGGTGTTCCCCTCTGGCATGTGTCCCTCAAGATTACCGCCGCGCCGTTTCGAGGGCGTGACCTGCGGCGTCACAGCGGCCCGATTCCCGCGAAACCATGTTGCCCCGGCCCCCGCGTCTGGCATGCTGGAGCCATGGCTAGCCGCGCGGGCACTGTTGCCCAACCCCAAGACCTTGTTGACCTCACTGCGCTCCTGGACGCGTACTACGACGTCGCGCCTGACCTGGGCGACCCAGGCCAGCGGGTGGCGTTCGGAACCTCCGGGCATCGGGGCTCGAGCCTCAAGGCCTCGTTCAATGAGCCCCACATCCTCGCCATCACCCAGGCCATCGTGGAATACCGCGCGGGCCAGGGCATCACCGGTCCGCTGTACCTCGCGAAGGACACCCACGCCCTGAGTGAACCGGCGCAGAATTCCGCTCTCGAGGTCCTCGCGGCCAACGGCGTGCACGTCCTGATCGATGCCCGCCACGGCTACACACCTACCCCTGCCCTGAGCCACGCCATCCTGACCCACAACAACAACGCGGCCGCCGGCGCGCCGCAGGCCGACGGGATTGTGGTGACCCCCAGCCACAACCCGCCCGGCGACGGCGGCTTCAAGTACAACCCGCCGCACGGCGGCCCGGCTGACACCGACGCCACCGGCTGGATCGCCAACCGCGCCAACGAGCTCCTCGAGAACGGCCTGCGCGGGGTCAAGCGCGTCCCGATTGCCGAGGCCCTGGCGGCCGGCACCACCGGGAAGTTCGATTTCCTCTCCAGCTACGTCGACGACCTGCCGTCCGTGCTTGACCTGAACGCCATCCGCGAGGCGGGGGTCCGCATCGGCGCCGACCCCATGGGCGGCGCCTCCGTGGACTACTGGGGCGAAATTGGCGAACGCCACCACCTCAATCTCACCGTCGTGAACCCGACCGTCGACCCGCAGTGGGCCTTTATGACGCTGGACTGGGACGAGAAAATCCGGATGGATTGCTCCTCGCCGTCGGCCATGGCCTCGCTGATCAACCGGATGGCTGAGGGCGCCAGCTTCGACATCGCCACCGGGAACGACGCCGACGCCGACCGGCACGGCATCGTCACGCCCCTTGTTGGTGGACAGGGCGGCCTGATGAACCCCAACCACTACCTCGCCGTTGCCATTGACTATCTCTACCGGCACCGCACCGGGTGGAGCCCGCAGTCCGTGATCGGCAAGACCCTGGTGTCCTCCTCCATCATCGACCGGGTGGCCGAGAGCCTGGGGCGCAAGCTCGTCGAGGTCCCGGTGGGCTTCAAATGGTTCGTGCCCGGCCTGCTGTCCGGCGAGGGAGCCTTCGGCGGGGAGGAATCCGCCGGCGCCTCGTTCAACAAAATGGACGGCAGCGTCTGGACGACGGACAAGGACGGCATCCTGCTGGCCCTGCTGGCCTCCGAGATCACCGCGGTCACCGGTAAGTCCCCCTCGCAGCTGTACAAGGGCCTCACCGACCAGTTCGGCGACCCCGTCTACGCACGCATCGATGCCGCCGCCACCCGGGAGCAGAAAGCCGCCCTGGGGAAGCTCTCGCCGTCGGACGTCACCGCGACGGAACTGGCCGGCGAGACCATCACGGCCAAGCTGACTGAGGCACCGGGCAACGGCGCGGCCATCGGCGGCCTCAAGGTGGTCACCGAGAACGCCTGGTTCGCTGCCCGGCCCTCCGGCACCGAGGACGTGTACAAGATCTACGCCGAGTCATTCAAGGGCGCGGAGCACCTCAAGCAGGTGCAGGCCGAGGCCAAGGCCCTGGTGGACGGGGTGATTTCCTAGCCGGACCGCCCCGGAACAGAGCCGGGTCCGGTCGGGGTCCGGGGCGACGGCTCAGGCAGTCTGTTCCTCGCGGAGGCTGGTTGCCAGCACCGACCGGTCCCGGCCGAGGGTTTTGGCGCGGTAAAGGGCGGCGTCCGCCGAGGCGATCAGGGCCTTCATATCGACCCGGCCGGGGCCGGTCGAGGCAATCCCGTAGCTCACGGTAGGAAGCCGGGCCGCGACGTTCGGTTGTGCTTCCTGCAGCCGGCGGCTGATGACGGCCGCCATCTCACCGGCCCGCTCCGGGCTGAGGCCCGGCAGGAGCAGGATGAATTCCTCCCCGCCGTAGCGCCCCACGAGGTCGGTGGAGCGGACCGCTGACGTGCACGCGGTAGCGAACGCCTGCAGCGCCTCGTCGCCGGCCGCATGCCCGTACTGGTCGTTGACGGCCTTGAAATGGTCCAGGTCGGCCAGGACAAGGGCGGCGGTGGTCCGGGCGCCGCTGAGGCGGCGCAGTTCATTCTCCGCCAGATCCACGAAGGCGGTGCGGTTGAGGAGCCCGGTGAGCCCGTCGACGGTGGCGCGCGCCCGCAGGTCACGGGTCAGTTGCTCGTTGCTCAGCTCCACCATGGTGAAAGAGGCCAGCACCAGGATCATCGAGGTGAGGAGTGTCGTCACCACCGAGCCGAAGTAGGAGACGAACACCGGGCCTTCCGGGCCGTCGATAAGAAAGGCGGTCAGCCGGCCGGCGTAGAAAACGGCCAGGAACGCCGAGCCATAGGCGAGGGGGCGGTGCACTCGGGAGTAGTCGACGTCGAGCACGAAGAGCTCCCGGGACGAAAGCCCGAGCATCAGTCCCATCATGCCGAGCAGGACCGCGCCGCCGGACCAGTTGTTGGTTGCCGGATGGTCCAGGATGGACAGGATACCCGTCACGGCCGGACCCGCCAGCATGGCCCACAGCTGGGAACTTCGGTTGCGCAGCGACCGGGCGCCCGCCCACATGGCGACTGCTCCGCCAACCAGCAGGGTGTTGCCCAGCGGGTTCGCCCACGCCTGATGCTCGGTACCATCCAGCAGATACGACGCCGATCCGGTGAGGAAGAGCAGCAGGGCGGAGCACCACCATCCGCTGAAAAGGGATCGGGTCCGCCGGTAGGTGATGAAGTAGAACAGGCAGAGCAACGTCAGGGTGACTACGGCCAAGGCAACCCGCAAGGTGGAGGTGTCAAGCATCATCCTGTGGTTCCCCCAGCACGCACCTCGTGACCCCGGTGGTTGTCGGTGTCAGTCCCATTTTGACCCAAGTATTGCACCTCGGACGGCGAATGAAGAGGTTCGTTCACAATGTTGCCTCCCAAAGCCGGAGCAGCCGCCTCGTGGAGTGTCCGCCGTCGGGAGCCATGTCCACGAGCGCGATCCGGTCCAGCTCCAGGTTCTCACCGGCCCTGGGCGCTTTCCCGTCCCGGTGGGACACATGCGGACGGAACCCCGCCATGGTGTAACCGGGGGTGGCGATCCGGCCCGGCAACGCCTCGACCACTCCCACGAGAGCCTCATGGAGGCCCTGGAGTGGGGCGCTGGCCTCGATCAGGCTGACCGGGACTGATCCGCCGCGGCCAAAGCCGGCCTCTCCGCCGACAGTGACGGTGCTGCCAAGCGCGGCCCGGACCGGCGCGTCCATAAGCCCGGCCACGCGCGCGGCCAGCGCGTCATTCCCGACGGCGGCTGCGTCGCTGCTCTCCGGGCCCCCGGCGCCGTCGTCGCCTTGCGGCGGTGGCCCGTCGCCTTGCGGCGGTGGCCCGACGACGTCGAACTTCACCAGCGTGATGTGCAGGGGCCAGGCGTCGCGGGGGAATTCCATTCCCTCGGTGACCGGCTCGAGGAAGGCGACCACAATCAGGTTCCGCATGGGCATAGTCTGCCACTGCCCGACGACGTGGTCGCCGCCCGGTGGTCAGACGGTGCGGACCACGTCTTCGTAGGCGAACTTGGGCTTCGGAGCGCCCCAGGCGTTCTCGGCGGCCTGGCCGATGTTGACCACCATAAAGCTCTTCTGGCTCCCGTCCGGGAAGAAGGCGGCATCGATCTTGCCAAAGTCGGCGCCGGTCATCGGCCCGGCCGAAAGTCCCAGCGACCGGACGGCGAGGATGAAGTACCCGGCCTGCAGGTGGGCGTTGTTGTTGCCGGTGGCCGCGGCGAGGTCCGGCGCGGCGTCGTACATGGCCTTGGGGGCGTTGTAGCCGGGGAGGAAGGTGTCCCACTGCTCATGCCAGGCGGTGTCGGTGCTGAGGACCGCGACCAGGGGCGCGGACGAAGTCTTGGCGCGGTTTCCGGCGGAAAGGGCGTCCACCAGGGTGGCCCGGGCCTCGTCGGAGCGGACGTAGGTGACACGCAGCGGCTGCGAGTTGAACGCGGTGGGACCGAACTTGGTCAGTTCGTAGATGGCGCGTGCCTGCTCGTCCGTGACCTCACCGGTGAAGGCGTTGGCTGTGCGCGCCTGGGCAAAGATGGCGTCCACCGCTGCGGCGTCGATTACTGCTTCTTCATGGGCGATCGTCATTCGCGTCCCTTTCGCTGGGGGCGGCCCGTCCGGGGCGCTGCTGCTGTCCCTTGCTTCAACCGGCGTTCCGGCCGGCAGCTTCCCGGCGAAGGGCGTGAGCTCGCCCACAGCGGATAGACGGCGGGGCTTACTTCCCCGCCGTCACCGCTGCGTGCCCTGCACGGCCGACGTCGAGTTCCTCCGGAAAGGTCTCCCAGTGCCTGAGCGGCGAGAAGATGACCGGCAACGCCGAGGCGGCGGCAATGACGGCCGACGCCCAGAGGACGGTGGCCTCGCCGGCGAGGAGTGCGAGGAAGCCGCCGGCGAGGCTGGCCACGGGCATCACGCCCAGGGTGACGAGCCGGTAGCTGGACATCGCCCTGCCCATCAGGCCCACGGGGACGAGCCGGGCCACGATGCCGGCACCCGCCAGGCCGTTGAGCACCACGAAGTAGGACCAGCCGAAGCCGGAGAGGCCCACCCAGAACACCGCTGGCAACGCCAGGGCGGGGGCCGCGGGAACCAGCAGCATGGAGCAGGCGCCGGCCAGGCTGGCGATGAGCTTGGTCCTGCCGATTCCGAGGCGGCGGGTTATGCCGGTGGCCATCAGGGAGGCCGCCAGTCCGCCGGCGGCGGATACGGCGCCCAACGCGACGACCTGGTCCACCGGTATCCGCAGGTCATTGAGGACAAAGACGACCTTTGCGCCGGCGGCCCACATTCCGGCCGCGTTGACCAGCGCAATCGAGCCCATCAGGGCCCGGACGATCGGGTGCCCCAGTGTGAAGCCCAGCCCGTGGCGCGCCTCCGCCCAAAATCCCGTTGGCCCTGGGGACCGGGCGGACCGCGTCTCGGGGAGCCCGCACGTCACCGCGGCGGAGAACAGATAGGCCACGCTGGAAATCGCCAGGAGGGCCGGCGCAGCGGCGAGCCGAATCAGGGCGCCGGTGACGCCGGGGGCCGCGACGGCAAGGCCGCTTTGGACGGTCTGCACCCTGGCGTAGCCCCGCGCGAGTTGGTCTCCCGCCAAGAGCGTAGGCATCACCGCCGACTGCGCCGAGGTAAAGAAGACGTCGGCGATGCTGATGACGGCGGCGACGAGGAAAAGGTGCCACAGCTGCAGGGCCCCCGCCGCATAGGCAACGGGCACAGTCAGCACCGCGGCTGCCCGGACGAGGTTGGCGCCGATCAGGACCGGTTTCCGGGGCCAACGGTCCACCAGGACGCCGGCCGGTACGCCGAGAACCAGGAACGCCGCCAGGCCCAGGGCATTGAGGATTCCCGCTTCAAAAGCGCCGGCGCCGAGGACGGCAACGGCAACAACCGGCAACAGGGCGCGCGCGACGTCGTCACCGATCCCGTCGCCGATGCCAGCAATAAAGAGCCACCGGAACGGTCCCCGCAGGAGCGGCCCGGAAGATGCAGCGCCGGAGCCCTGTTCTTTGCCGGCGGGGCGGCTACTCTGGGAGCCAGGCGATGTGCGAAATGTCACACGTGAGGGTGTCAGGTAACGCCTGACGTTGTCAACGCCGCCACGCACGAAGGGGCCAAGATGGTCGACGTCGATTCGGGACAGCGCTATTGCTCTTTCTGTGGCCGCGTCGGTAGCCGGGACCGGCGGCTCGTGGATGGCCCGGGCATTTCGATCTGTGAGCACTGCCTGGGCGCCGCCCGGGATCTTCTGGACGCCCCCGAGCAGGCTGACGGTGCCCGCTCCCTTGGGCCCGATTGGGAGCGGCTGAGCGATGAGGAACTCCTGGCGCAGCTGCCCGAAATTGCCCGCCTCGGCTCCCAAGTCGAGGGGCAACTGCGGCACTGGGTCGGCGCCGCCAGGGAAAGAGACATCAGCTGGTCCCGGATCGGTGCCGCCCTGGGCATCACCCGGCAAACCGCCTGGCAGCGGTTCAAGGAGGTCCCCTGAGCGGGGTGGGGCCGGGGATCAGGCGTCGTCGTCCGGCATGGGGCAGACGCAGACTGGCTCTGCTGGGTCGGGAACCCGGCGGCGAAGAGCATCGGCCCGCATGACGCCGAACAGGATGCTGAGAATCTTTCGCACTGGACCCATCCGTTGACCGAGCACTGCCGAATCCCTAGTGAACGACATGCTCGTCCGCGGCGCCCTGTACGGGCGCTGCGGGTGCGGCGCCAGCCGGCCAAACCGGCCCAGTGGTGGTGTAAGCAGATCGGAGGTGGGGATGGACCGCACGGCCATCAATCCCCTCTGCACTCTCAGACTGCTCCTGGTCGGCGGCCTCTTCGCGGTCATCTGGATCATTTTCGGGGCCGGCGCGGCTCAAGCAGCCGAGTCCTCGGACCCGCCGCCGGCAGAACCGGTGAATGGGTCGATATCCTCGCTCATCCCGCCCCTCAAACCTGTTATCGCGGCGGTCCGGACGCCCGTTCACCCGGCCCCACAAGAAACGTCCATCCGCCCGGCCCAGGTGTCTGAGAAGCCCGCGGTTGCCCCGTCCGCACCGGCCGGCGATCTCCTGCTGGACGGGACCGTGGCCAAAGCCACCGCACCCTCGGCGACCTCGACTCTCGATGCCGCCCTTTCACCGGCGTCCGATCCCCTGTTGGACAAGACCCTAGTTCTGATCCCGGTCACCGCGCCGGTCACGCACGTGGCCGAAGCGGCTGTGGCCCCAGTCCTTGCGCCGGTCACGCACGTTGCGGTCGGCACCGTACAACCGGTGCTGTCCCCTGTGACGGACGTCGCCGTCGGTGTTCTCAACCCGGTGAGTGGCGTTTCCAGCAGCCTAGTTGGCACCCTGACGCACACGGTGGCGGCACCTGCCTCACCCGTGCTCACCGTCCCGGGCGTCACGCCGTCAAGTGCGCCCGGCGGTGTCCAGGCCGGCACTGGAGCATCGGCTTCTCTCGCAACGGAAGCTTCCGCTCCGTCCCAGCTCCGGAGGACTACGGCTAACCCAACGGCGTCGGAGTTCGCATTTCCGGTAGGGGCGGGCGCTTGGATGACCATGGCGTCGACGTCCGGCGACGAAAGTTCTCCGCGGGGCCCGTTTGGTACGCCAAACCACAGAGATCCCGCTACCGTTCCGGCACCGGTCTCCGGTAGCCAGGGAAGCGGCGGCTCTGCGGGCCCTGGCCAGGCAAGCGCTGCTGATCTTTCCTACCGCTTCATGTTGCCCGTCACACGGGACGGGGAAGGCTTCCCCTTCAGTTTTGTTGTCCCCAAGGCCGCTGACCCGGCACCTGGATTCTCACCCGGCTGATGATGCCTGCGCCGCGCTCCCGAGCGCGGAAGAACGACTAGGCATACCGGCACCCTGCCGGGAGAACCATCAATCCACGTGAGGAAAAAACAGTCATGAATTCATTTGTCCGAAACACCCTCTGCGCCGCTGCCTTCGCCGGCGGAATCATTGTAGTTGGGGCCGGAGCGGCCTCGGCCGATACCGGGACCCAGCAGCACCTCGCCAGCAGCGGCCAGACAAGCATCACCTCGGCCTCCACGACGGCGAACCGCGACAGCATCGCGTCGAACCTCGGCCTGGGCCTGGGCGCTAACCTGAACACGGCCAGCACCCTCCAGGGCACCAGCAGTGGAAACGCCACCGGCACGGACCGCGGGTCTTACACCTCGGCGTCGAACCTCGGCCTGGGCCTCGGCGCGAACCTCAACACGGCCAGCACCCTCCAGGACACCAGCAGCGGGAACGCCACCGGTACGGACCGCGGGTCTTACACCTCGACGTCGAACCTCGGCCTGGGCCTCGGCGCGAACCTGAACACGGCCAGCACCCTCGAGGGAACCAGCGGTGGAAACACCACCGGCACGGACCGCGGGCCTTACACCACGGCGTCGAACCTCGGGCTGGACCTTGGCGCTAACTTGAACATGGCTAGCACCATCCAGAACACCGGCACGGACCGCGGGTCTTACGCCCCGGCGTCGAACCTCGGCCTGGACCGGGACGCGAACCTCAACACGGCCAGCACCCTCCAAGGCACCAGCGGTGGAAACACCACCGGCACGGACCGCGGGCCTTACACCACGGCGTCGAACCTCGGGCTGGACCTTGGCGCTAACTTGAACATGGCTAGCACCATCCAGAACACCGGCACGGACCGCGGGTCTTACACCACGGCGTCGAACCTCGGGCTGGACCTTGGCGCTAACCTGAACATGGCTAGCACCATCCAGAACACCGGCACGGACCGCGGGTCTTACGCCACGGCGTCGAACCTCGGCCTGGACCTGGACGCGAACC